>JBHCHC010000138.1:0-6695 GCA_041802645.1 Moraxella sp.
ATCAAAAACTTACAAGCCAAACAAATCCCTGTACTGCTCATCGCCCAGCCCCATTTGTCCGCCAGTGCCTTATTTGGCAAGGTAAGTGATAATCCTGTGTATCAAGAAGTGGCAAAAGAGACAGGGGTGCCTTTATTTGAAAAGAGTTGGTCAGAGATTTTATCTGATGATAAATTAAAATCCGACCAAATCCATGCCAACGGGGCAGGCTATGCCAAATTCGCTGATGAGATTTATGAATTTTTAAAGGAGATAGGTTATGCGATTTAAGCTATTATTACTGATGATGATGGTGCCAACAATGGCTTTGGCGGATAAGTCATTTACTGAGCAAGATGTGGTGGGAGATTGGCTATGCACCCACAAAGATGCTGAGGCTAACCCTAACCGCACAGAACTGATGAGTTATTATGCAGATGGTACTGCCATTGAAATGATGCAAGACAGCTATAGATATTCAGATTTTTATTATGATGCTATTGAGACTGTATTTTTGAAATATCGATGGCGTTTAGAAGGTAATCGCTTATATATGAGTGATTATCAGCTGCTCAATTATTGGTACCATTATCAGTTTGATGGCATACCCATCCAAAGCGATGAGATAATCACTACTAACATGAAGGCGGACTTCTTGTCTGCTGTTAATAAGAATAACTGGCATTATATGGCGTTTGACAGCAAAGATAAACATCGCTATACTTTTGAAGATGGATTTTCAGTTGACTGCCAACGACTAAAATAAACCGACGAAGGAGATGATATGTTTAAATGGGGTTTTGGGTTAATATTGTGCACGCCAATGATGGTCTTGGCAAATATCCCATTTGATCATCAAGACGTGGTAGGCGACTGGCTTTGTATTGCCAAAGATGGCGATTCTGTCAGTACAGCAATCATGCGTTATCATGCAGATGGTAGTGCCACCGAGATGATTGAAAGTAAATATCGCAACCTATCTTATAATGACATCGAGATGGCAATCTTAAAGTACCAATGGCGTCTAGAGGGCAATCGTTTATACATGAGCGATTATCAATTGCCCAAATATCGCTATTACTATAAAACTGATGGTATGCTCATTCAAAGTGATGAGGCGACTATTGACGAGATGAAGGCAGATTTATTGTCATCTATTAACAAAGATGGTAATTGGCATTATATGATATTTGATGGTAAAGATAATCATCAGGCTGTCTTTGAAGATGGTTATAGTGCTGATTGTCAGAGATTGAAATAATTTAATATCCAACATTTTTTCTTAAGGCGTGTGAAATGTCAACATGTTCTAATCTTTGACATTTATTTACACATCAATTGGGAGGTGGCAATGGTTAAAAAATTTTCGCTTTATTCCTGGTTTTGCCAACACTGACAATGGCGAATCTTGAACAGAATTTGATAGGTCAATGGGAATGTAAAGGCTTAGAGGATGAGTATTTTCGTTATACCAGCGACATCGAATATCGTGATGATGGTACTGTTACTGAGCAGACGGTTATGTACAACTGGGTGGCAGATGATTCTTATCAAGTTGATGACGTAAAAACGCCATCAATAAGAACACTATCAAAATGGGAAGTCATGGGAGATAATGTCAGATATTATGATCATGTTATCCAATCTCATGCAGTGGATGCACCAAATTATGATTTTTCAACAGACTTTCCTGACCACAATAAAGATGTCATTTTAGTCGCAAAAGCGATGATTGAGTTGCCAAGAAGTGTAAAAAGAGATAGGTGATGAGATAATTGCTCGTATTCGTTTTATTGATGAAAATACCTATATTTTTGCCATTGATGATATTGACGATGATTTTCCAGTTGATATTGAAAATAATCATTGTAAACGTAAAATTTAATTTGGAGTAAAGTGATGATCAACTATACACCCCCGACAGTTTGGACGCCTAGTGACATGGGTGGAAAGTTTGGTGGTCTAAATCGCCCCACTGCAGGTGCAAGACAAGAATTAACCCTGCCTAAAGGAGATAGACCTTATCAGTTATACAGTCTAAATACGCCTAATGGCATTAAGGTGAATATCATCTTAGAGGAGTTAAAGGCGTTGGGACTGCTAGACTACGATGCCTTTAAAATCAATATCATGGATGGCGAGCAGTTTGGCTCAGGCTTTGTAGCGATCAATCCTAATTCAAAAATCCCTGCTTTGATTGATCATACGGACAGCAGTCATCCCATTTCAATTTTTGAAAGTGGCGCAATACTGCTATACCTTGCCCAAAAATATGACAAGTTTTTGCCCAAAAACCTAAGTGATAATGCTCAGATGCTATCTTGGCTCATGTGGCAAATGGGATCAGCTCCTTTTGTTGGCGGAGGTTTTGGGCATTTTTATGCTTACGCTCCCACACCGATACAATACGCCATTGATCGCTATGCCATGGAAACCAAACGTCAGCTTGATGTATTGGATAAGCACTTGGCACAGCACGAATACATGGTAAGTGATTATAGCATTGCAGATATGGCGATTTATCCGTGGTATGGCAAGTTGGTACTGGGTGGTCTGTATGTGGGGACAAATGAATATGCTCATTATGATGCTGCCAAGTTTTTGGCGGTACATGAGTATCAAAACATCATACGCTGGGCAAATACCATGAAAAGTCGTAAAGCAGTAGAGCAGGCTGAGAAGTTGGTGCTTTTACCAATTGCCTAACAACATCAGATATGATAAAAAAGAAAATTGCTTTAATGACAAGATTATTCATGAGCATTATGGCTTGTTTGGCAATAACGAATGTGTATGCTAAAGAAGCCTTTACCAAATAAGACATGATGGGTAAATGGTTGTGCAAATCCACAGCGATGAAAAGGGTGTACCAGAGAGTTGGGAGTACAGCAATGTCGTTATAGAGGCTTTTGATAAGGATGGTTATGTTCTAACTCCTACAACGCCGCCTAAAGAAAACGATATTTTTGAGAATTATTCAAAGATAAGCTGTCAGCGTTTATTAAGTGAATAAACCAGAGGTAAATCATGGGTTTTTTTGGTTATTTGATATTGGGTAGCGTGGTTTATGTTGTTGGCTTTATGATAAACCTAAAGATGTTAACTCCCAAACGTCAAGAGGGTGTGGTTTACACCTTGACACATCCAACCATCATGGGGTTGCTCGCCTGCTGTTTTGTATTAATGATTTTGGTGTCAGCACTCATGGGGCATTTTTTGTTACATCATAATGGTTTTGATGTGGCGTTTATCATGGTTAATAGCGTGGTGGCTAGCGTGGTGTTTTATTTTGGATTAAACCCCGATCAAAAGCAGATGAATTTGCCAGATTAATGGGTTGTATCATAATACAACTTAATGAAAAATACCATTTGCATAAACCGCCTAACGGTGGTAAATTATATCATTTTTAATTGGCTTGATGGGAGCTTGTATGTCAAATAAATTGCTTGATTTGATTGAATCTTCAGGGGCGAAATGGGTAGATTTTCGCTTTACTGATACACATGGTAAAGAGTTGCACTTGACATTTCCAGCGTACAGTGTGGATGAAGATACTCTAGAAGATGGCAAGATGTTTGATGCATCAAGTGTGGCAGGTTGGAAAGGGGTGGAGAGCTCAGACATGATTCTTTTGCCTGACCCCGACACAGCATATCTTGATCCGTTCTTTGAAGTGCCAACCGTGGTGGTTAGCTGCGATATTATTGAGCCGGACACCATGCAGGGTTATGCTAAAGATCCACGCTCCATCGCTCGCCGTGCTGAGGTTTACCTAAAATCGACAGGGCTTGGTGATAAAGCACTGATAGGTCCTGAACCTGAGTTTTTTGTGTTCGATGAGGTTAAGTGGGATATTGATATGTCAGGTGCAAGGCACACTGTCATCTCTGAGGCTGCAGCATGGAGCACCAACAAAGACTACCCTTGGGGCAACCACGGGCAACGTCCTGCTGTTAAAGGGGCGTATGCTGTTGTGCCACCGATTGACCACTATCATGACATGCGTTCGGTGATGTGTGATCGCATTGAGGAAGTCATGGGTTTAGGACGCATTGAGGTACATCACCACGAGGTGGCTAGTAGCCAGCTTGAAATCGGCATTTCCTTTAATACCCTTGTTAAAAAAGCCGACGAAGTTCAGCAGTTTAAATATATTGTCCAAAACGTTGCTAATCAGTTTGGCAAAACTGCCACATTCATGCCTAAGCCTTTGGTGGGCGATAATGGTTCGGGCATGCATGTGAACATGTCCATCTCAAAAGATGGCGTGAATACTTTTTCAGGCGATGAATACGCAGGACTTTCTAAGACAGCCCTTTATTTCATTGGTGGGATAATTAAACATGCACGTGCTCTAAATGCCATCACCAATCCGAGTACAAACAGTTATAAACGCCTCGTTCCTCATTACGAAGCACCAATTAAATTGGCTTATTCAGCTTCTAACCGCTCAGCTTCGATTCGCATTCCTCATGTGAATAGTCCAAAAGCGGTGCGTGTAGAAGTGCGTTTTCCCGACCCATCGGCGAACCCATATTTGTGTTTCGCCGCTCTTTTAATGGCGGGACTTGATGGGATTGAACATAAGATTGATCCAGGTGAGGCTTCAGATAAGAACTTATATGACCTACCTCCAGAAGAGGAGATGCTCATTCCTACTGTAGCAGAGAACTTAGAGGTGGCACTAAATGCCTTACGTGATGACCATGAGTTTTTATTAAAAGGCGGGGTATTCACCCAAGAAGTCATTGATGACTATATTGCATTAAAAATAAAAGAAGTGCAACGCATGAATGAATCGGTGCATCCTTTAGAGTTTGAAATGTATTATCGTTGCTAGGGCATGATGATGTTTCAATTTAAGTGAAAATTTAGATAAGCCATCTCCTTTTTAGATAATAAACGTAGACATATCATTATATGGACAAGTTTATTCACGACAAAAGGCAAGATTTGACTTATTTTTCACCAAAAGCACAATCATCATTTAACACCCAGTGTTTTTCTGAAGGCGTGTGGCATGTAACACGCACCAATCTAACAAAGATGAGAATATGACGAACGGCATAAGTTTTGGCTTGTGCCTTCTTCTTTTTTCGTGCATTTTTTGGTAAATTTGGGTACAATGGCGAATGATATTTTTATAGTTGGACATCACATGATTAATTTTTTCCCCTCTTTGATGAAGCCTGTTATTTTAGGTGTGGCACTCATGGCATCATCAATGCCAGCACTTGCTTATCGCATTCAAATCACTGAACCCAAAGAAGACCGTGCTTATCATCGCCCCTCTCAGAGTATTGAGGTAACAGCTCAGGTATCTCCAAGGTTGGAGATGGGCTATACCACAGCAATTTTATTAAACGGTCAAGTGGTGGGTGATGGACTAAGTGCCAGCATACCAACCATTGATTTGACTGCAGGCGAGTATCGTTTAGAAGCCATCGTGATGGATAAGGATGCTAAGACAGTTGCTAGCGATAGCCGTCTGGTGTATGTCCTTCAAAATAACCAAATCCAACGTAAAAAAATGGCTGCCATTGCCGAGAGAGAACAGTATGACAACTCCTCGATTTGGCATAAAATCGCCGTTGGTCTTAACCCTAAGGTTCAAGCACCGCCAAAGGTGGATGAATCCACCCCCACATGGGAGTTAAGAGAGTACCCCAGTCTCGATCGGCAAAAAAATACCAATTAATCAAGCATGAAGCGGTATTCATGTGATGTTCTTTGCTACTGGTGGCATGATATATTTGAGTTTTCTTCATGTCGCCTCAAAAAATCAAACGACAGCATGATTATGTCCAGCAAGCAATGAAGATATCATGAATAATGGTGACATGTTAAGATAAAACCATGTCAATACCATCAAATTATGCTACAATAATCAGTTTACCGCATACAACCTCTTAATCCTCTCACCATTCCAAAAAGTACCGCCATGCCCATCACGCCTTTTGTTGATTTTTCTCCTACATGCTTTGATGTTATTATTACCTGTGCCGATGGTCTTGAAAATGCTCTGTGTGCCGAACTTGATTTATTTGGACTGACTGGAACGCGAGTGCGGACAGGGCGTGTGAGAGTGTATGTTGCTCTTGCTGATTTTTATAAAATCTGTCTATATAGTCGTGTGGCAAGCCGTGTGCTATTACCCATTGGTGAATATCAGTTTCGTCAAAAAACCCAAACCATCAACCAAGTCCGTGATATCAACGGCAAAAAAACATCTCGCACCCTAGAAACCAAAGCTATTGATGAAGATGTGCCAGAGGCACTTTATGAGTTTGCCAGTCGCTATGATTGGACAAGCATTTTTGGGGTGGATAATACCTTTGTTATACGCTTATCTACTGACAAACGCTTGATGGTCAATCAGCAATTTGCTACTTTGCGTATCAAAGATGCCATTGCTGACTGCTTTAATAAAAAGTTGGGCAAACGTCCCGATGTGGACAAATCCCCTGATTTTCACATTTACGCCCATGCCACATCCGAGCTTGCTGAGCTTTATCTAGATTTATCGGGGACAAGCCTACACAGACGTGGTTATCGTGTGGCGAATACAGATGCTCCCCTAAAAGAAAATTTAGCATCTGCCTTGTTGTACGAATGTGGCTGGCATAAGGGTGAACATACCGCCATCATCGACCCCATGTGTGGCTCTGGTACACTCATTACCGAAGCTCTGCTTATGAGAACAAATTACCCTG
>JBHCHC010000139.1:0-2770 GCA_041802645.1 Moraxella sp.
CATCGCCAAACGTTACAAAAAAGTCGGCTGGGATAACGCCATTGCCTCATCAGGCACCGCCAAAGCATGTAAACTGGTTCTAGAAGAGCTTGGGCTGACTCATGATGTGATTACCCAAACAGGTATGATGAAATTAAAAGAGCATCTGATTAAGTTGGGTCATGTGGATAAGGTGGAATTTGAGGGTGTCAAAGCCCATCGTCAAGCGGTTTTTCCTGCTGGTGTGGCAGAACTGCTTGCCATCATGCAGACACTTGGCATTCAGGAGCTTTATTATTCAGACGGTGCCTTACGAGAGGGCGTGATGTATGATATGCTTGGCAGGCTTGACAATGAAGACGTGAGAGACCGTTCGGTGGCCGCTTTGGCTGAGCGGTATTCAGTGGATGTCAAGCAGGCAGGACGTGTCATGGCAACCTGCGGAAGACTGTTTGATGTGGTTAGAGATGATTTGGGCTTTGATGATGAAGATAGAGACTTGCTTCGCCGTGCATCTAATTTGCATGAGATAGGGCTGGCGGTGGGGCACAGCAACTATCAACGTCATAGTGCCTATTTATTGGAGTTTTCAGACATTGCAGGTTTTGCCCAAATGGGGCAGGCGTCCATGGCTCAGATTGCCCTGCATCACAGACGTAAATTAAAATCGGAAAATCTTGCTGCCGTGGAGCATTTGGGCGGTCGTAAATTGGCTTATTTATGCCTCATCTTGCGTCTTGCCGTCACTGCCAATCATTCACGCACCATTAAGTCGGCTCCGATTCATCTGTCCATTGTGGGCAGAGATCACTGGCAAGTCACACTCGATGAGGGACTTAATCGAGAGTTGATAAAAAGTGAGCTCATCACTGATGTGCCTCAGTTCGCCAAATGGGGAGTTAAATTGTCGGTGGCGGGTTAGGCGGTGTTATTAAGCCATGTCATGAAGAGCTTTTATTATCGTTGAAAGGCTTAGGGCTTGGTGAGTTTACTGAGGTAAATGCATCTTTTGTGATTATGGCGTAACCATCTAAGGGTATGATAATTGATAAATTTTCATAAATTTCAACGAGGGGGGTGACCAAGGTGTCAAAACAATGTCACTTCCCAAAGCATTAAAAATGTGCTAAACTATCTAAGTTTACATTTGTATAATTTTAAAATTTAAGGAATATTTATGAGCCAAGCCTTCAGTGTTTGGGAAAGTGTCAAACTTGCCCGCCATGCCGACCGTCCGCTATTTTTGGATTATGTCAAGACGCTGTTTACTGAGTTTGATGAGTTGCATGGCGACCGTGCTTTTGCAGATGACCGTGCGATTTTGGGCGGTCTTGCTCGCTTTGAGGGTAAGCCTGTCATGGTCATCGGTCAGCACCGTGGGCGTAGTACTCGTGAGAGGATTGCTCATAACTTTGGCATGGCAAGTCCTGAAGGTTATCGTAAGGTCATTCGTTTGGTGCAGATGGCAGAACGTTTTGGCTTACCTGTTCTGACCTTTATTGATACGCCGGGAGCTTATCCAGGAGTGGGAGCGGAGGAGCGTGGGCAGGCAGAGGCGATTGCCAAAGCGATTGCGGTGTTTAGTAGTCTAAATACACCCATCATCGCCACTGTCATCGGTGAGGGTGGCTCTGGCGGGGCGTTAGCCATCGGCGTGGCAGACAAGGTCAACATGCTCCAAAATAGCATTTACTCCGTCATCTCACCCGAGGGCTGTGCCTCCATCTTGTGGAAAACTGCTGAAAAAGCCCCTGAGGCGTCCGAGGCGTTGAAACTGTCTGCTGCCAATCTACATGAATTGGGTCTGATTGATGAGGTGGTTGAAGAGGGACAAGGGGCTCATGCAAGTCCTGAGGTGGTGATGAATCACTTAAAAGCACTATTAACAACGCAGCTGAGCGAGCTTGAAATACTGGGTAAAAATGAGCTTTTATCTGGGCGGTATGATAGGCTGATGAAGTTTAACTCAACGCTTTCATTATAAATCATGCAAATGTAAACGAACTGCCAAAAGGCGGTTCGTTTTTGTTATAATAGGGCGTTTTAAAATGAGTTTTTGCCATGACCACATACACCCCTACCGCTGAACAAATGGCTGCCTTGGAGATGGCAAAGACGGGTGATTCTTTTAAAATCGTAGCATATGCAGGGGCAGGAAAAACCACCACCCTAAAACTCATCAGTGAAAATTTGCGTGGTAGAGGGCTGTATTTGGCATTTAATAAGTCCATCGCCAACGAAGCACAGGGTACATTTCCCACCAATGTTCGTTGCCAAACCTTTCATTCACTCGCTTTTCGTCATGTGCCAAGAAACATCACCGCCAAAGTGAGCTTGCCACGGCTAACCCCTGCTCGTTTGGCAAGTGAGCTTGGCTTAACACCCATCGAGGTGGCACGTAACTTTGATGGCGTCAAAAAACCCGTCATACTGACGCCTGCCAAACTTGCCAATATCATCAGTGAAGCCATCACCACTTTTTGTAAGACATCCAGCAGTTACCCTGCACCACGTCACATCACGCCTCCTTCGTGGTTATCTGATGATGATAAGACACGCTTACAAGAACTTCTCTATCCTGCCTTAGAATACCGTTGGCTGTCCTCTATCGACCCACGCCATCAGGCAGGCATCGGACATGATGTGTATCTAAAACTGTGGACCTTGTCCAACCCCATTATCCCTGCTGATTTTATTTTATTTGATGAGGCTCAAGATGCTGATCCGTTGATGATGGGAGCCTTGCTACAACAACAAAAACAAACCATCTATGTAGGCGATGCTCATCAGC
>JBHCHC010000140.1:0-8321 GCA_041802645.1 Moraxella sp.
ATGCGTTTCTTGAACTTGGTGTGGATGATGGTGTGATTGTCGCTCGTACTGACTCAGAAGGTGCTGATTTGACTCAAAAAATCCCTGTATCTCGTGAGCCGGGCGACCTAGCATCTAAGTACATCAGCTACCTAGAGACTACCGAGATTGACATCTCTGAAGCCAAAGAAGATGAAATCCTAATCAAGCGTGATGGCAAACTACATCGCCCAACTCGCTTGCCATCAGGTCTGTACCAGTTCCGTGAAGGCACACAGCATGACCGTGTGGTACTTGACTGTGTCACAAGCCTACAAAACGGCGCGGACATGATTTGGATTGAGACGCCAACGCCAGATGTGGCGGGCATTGCAAGCTTTGTTAATGACATCAAAAAGCAAGTGCCAAATGCTAAGCTTGTGTACAACAACTCACCATCATTCAACTGGACCATCAACTTCCGTCAGCAAGCGTATGACCGCTGGGTGGCTGAAGGCAAAGACGTATCAGGCTATGAGCGTGACAAGCTAATGGATGCCAAATACGACGGTTCTGAACTTGCCAACGATGCAGATGAAAAAATCCGTACATTCCAAGCGGATGCAGCCCGTGAAGCAGGTGTGTTCCATCACCTAATCACCTTGCCAACTTACCACACTGCGGCACTATCAACGCACGAATTGGCAAAAGGCTACTTCGGTGATGAAGGTATGCTAGCCTATGTCGCAGGCGTACAACGCAAAGAAATCCGTGGTGGTATCGCTTGCGTCAAGCACCAAGCAATGGCAGGTTCTGACATCGGTGATGACCACAAAGAGATTTTCTCTGGTGAGAATGCCCTAAAAGCAGGGGATGCCAGTAAGAACACCATGAACCAATTTGGCGGCTAAAAACCGTCGTGGGTAACGCTACTACTTCGTCAAACTTGCTCGTAGTACTATTTGTACAACTTCGCTCGTTTTCCTTGTATTAGCATTTACCCACTTGGTTTTCCTTTGTTTAAAAGGCAATTAAACGGTGTTTTGACAAAATGTTGAAACGCCGTTTTTTGTTTAATACATGGATAATTAAGGACAGTAACTATGGCAACACAGCGTATTAACAAAGGCAGTTTGGCGATTGACAAGATTTTGTTTGATTTTATTGAAAATGAAGCCTTACCCCTTGCCAAGATTGACAGCGATACTTATTGGAAAAATTTTGAGCAAGTGGTGCTGGATTTAAGCCCAAAAAACAAAGCCCTGCTTGCCAAGCGTGATGAGTTCCAAGCCAAAATTGATGATTGGCACAAAAATAACGCCTATGAATTGGGTGCTTATAAAGCCTTTTTAAGCGACATTGGTTATCTTGAGCCTGAAGTGGCTGATTTTGAAATCACCACCGCCAACGTAGATGACGAAATCGCCACCATCGCAGGGGCGCAGCTTGTTGTGCCTGTGCGCAATGCCCGCTACTGCCTAAACGCCGCCAACGCTCGTTGGGGTTCTTTGTATGACGCTTTGTATGGCTTTGATGTGATTGCTGAAACCGATGGCGCAGAAAAAGGCAAAGGCTACAACCCTGTGCGTGGCGCAAAAGTGATTGAATTTGCCAAAAATTTCCTTGATGAAACTTTCCCCTTGGCAGATGGCTCACACGCTGACGTAACCGCTTATGCGGTGGCTGATGGTAAACTGGTGGCAACACTTGGCGAAAAAACCACCACTTTACAAAAGTCAGAGCAGCTTGCAGGCTTTAACGGACAAGCAGACGCACCCACAGAAATTATCCTAAAAAACAACGGCTTGCACGCCATCATCGCCATTGACGCAAACAGCCCCATCGGTCAATCCGACAAGGCAGGGGTAAAAGATGTGATTTTGGAAGCTGCCGTAACCACCATTCAAGACTTGGAAGATTCGGTTGCTGCCGTGGATGCTGAAGAAAAAGTAGAAGGCTATCGCAACTGGCTTGGGCTGATGAAGGGCGACTTGACCGAGACTTTGGAGAAAAATGGCAAAACCATCACCCGTGCTTTAAATGCTGACCGTACTTACACCGACTTAAACGGACAAACCCAAACCCTGCATGGACGTTCAGTCATGCTACTGCGTAACGTGGGGCATTTGATGACCAACCCTGCCATTTTGGTAAACGGCGAAGAGATTTTTGAAGGTATTATGGATGCACTGATTACGCCCATGCTGACCGCCATTGACATTCGTGGCGAAAACAGCTTGCGTAACTCTCGTACAGGTTCTATGTATATTGTTAAGCCCAAAATGCACGGTTCAGAAGAAGTGGCGTTTGCGGTGGAGCTGTTTGAGCGTGCCGAAAAAGCCATTGGCTTGCCTGACAAATGCCTAAAAGTGGGTATCATGGACGAAGAGCGCAGAACGTCTGCCAACCTAAAAAATTGCATTGAAAAAGCCAAAGACCGCACCATCTTTATTAACACAGGCTTTATGGACATAACGGGTGATGAAATTCATACCGCCATGGAAGCAGGGGCGTTCGTCAAAAAAGGCGAAATCAAAGCACAAGCGTGGTTTGGGGCGTATGAAGAGCGTAACGTGGCGATTGGTTTGCAAGCAGGCTTGCGTGGTAAGGCGCAAATCGGTAAAGGTATGTGGCCAAAACCTGATGAGCTTGCCGAAATGTACCGCACCAAGATTGAGCACCCACAAGCAGGCGCAAGCTGTGCATGGGTACCTAGTCCATCGGGCGCAGTCATTCATGCCATGCACTATCACAAATGCAGCGTACTAGAGCGCCAAGACGCATTGCGCAGCGTGCCAGCACCTGACCTTGATAAGCTACTCACTTTGCCACTGGCACCAAGCACCGACTGGAGCGAAGAAGAAAAAGTGCGTGAACTTGAAAACAACTGTCAAGGTATCCTAGGCTATGTGGTGCGTTGGGTAGATTTAGGTGTGGGCTGTTCAAAAGTGCCTGACATCAATAACGTGGGCTTGATGGAAGACCGTGCGACCTTGCGTATCTCAAGCCAACACGTTGCTAACTGGCTTCGTCATGGCATTGTAACCGCCGAGCAAGTACAAGATGTGCTAAAACGCATGGCAAAAGTCGTGGACGAACAAAACGCAAACGATCCCGACTATCGCCCAATGTCAGCCGACTTTGAAGGCAGTATTGCGTTTAAAGCAGCGTCTGATTTGATTTTTAAAGGGGCAACTCAGCCATCTGGCTATACCGAGCCACTATTGCACGCAGCCCGTTTGAAGCTTAAGGGGTATCAAGGCGATTAATCAGCTTTGATTGATAAATAAAACAAAACCCCAAACTGTGATGGTTTGGGGTTTTTATAGTCACTTTTTGCGATGGTTGGTTTTTTTTTGTTTTGCTTTTTCTGATTTTAAGAGTGCTAGGTGGTTGATAATAGTCCAATACTTTATTATAACCGCCTGCTTTGTGGTACAATAAGATGACCACAATGTGAGTATGCCTTTGTTTGATTGGAGGATTTTCTGATGAAAAAGACAACCATACGATTGGTATCCGCCATCGCCTTGATGATGGCGGTGAGTGCCTGTGATAGACAAGACAGGATAGAGAGTGATCAAAGCCAAACGCCCACCACCACGCAAGAGCAGGCGCTCACTTCTGCCCCAACCCCCCAAACTCCCCCAAGCACCCCATCAGCTTTGCTTGCAGAAGATGATGCACAGATGGGCAAAGGGGTCAATGGCGAGCTACCTGAACCTGTCTATACTTATGAAGGCATTTTGTCCCAAGCCAAAGGCATCATTCCATCTGGCAATGTCTATTTGAACAATTACGCAAAAGATATCCATGACAATAAAGCGTTGTGGCGACAAGCCGTCATTCCAGAGCTACGAAAAATTGGCAAAGTCCCTGACAATCTTGATGAGGCAGGCATAGACAGGTTGTTTCGCCAGTTTTTGTATTTGTCAGGCTCAAAATATCTGCCTGTGGAGGAAATTGATAAATTTTCTTATGTGGTCTTTAAAAACGACATGACCGATCCTTTTACGGGCAGAAAATTGCAAGAAGATGTCCAAATCAATCTTGAAATTGTCCTAGATGCCAGCGGCTCTATGAAAAAAATGATAGGTGACAAAACCATGATGGACATCGCCAAAGAGTCTATCAATGAGCTGATTGCCAATCTGCCCCAAAACAGCAAGGTTGCCCTACGAGTATTCGGGCACAAGGGCAACAACCAAGCCGATGGCAAGGAAGTCTCTTGTGTGGGCAATGAGCTGGTTGCCCCCTTAGAGCCACTAGACAAAGCCAAAATTCAGACGGCATTGGCAGATGTTGCGCCAACAGGTTGGACTTCGATAGCCAAGTCCATAGAGCAGGGCAGTCAGGATTTGTAGGGGCTGACGGACGAAAAAAACCTAAACATTCTCTACATCATCACCGATGGCATAGAGACCTGCGGTGGCGACCCCCTTTCTGTGGCAAGGCAGTTTAAAAACAATCATCAAGACATCGTGCTTGGCATTATTGGCTTTAATGTGGACAGTGCCCAAAACGCCGTCCTACAAAAAATCGCAGATGAAGCAGGGGGTAGATACAGTTCAGTCTATGACAGCACCCATTTGGTTGCTGAACTCTTAAAAATCCACGAGCTTGCCTATGCAGAATATGAGTGGGTAACGCTAGATGAAAAGCTGTTAAACCAGATTATACAAAATCACAAATCATCGCTTTATTGGCAAAGTTCGGCACAAGCGGTGGCGACATCAGAAACCAATGATTTAAGCGATTTATTGCATGTGGCGACCATTGATGCTAGCACAGGTATGCCTGACCCGATTATTGACTTTGGTGGTAATGTCTCAAAAGCCATTGACAGAATGAAAAATGAAAGACACGACAAAATCAAAGCCATCTATGATGCAGAGATAAAAAAACGGGAACAGCAATCAGCAGATTACCTGTTGTCGCTACACAGCCGTATGGGCGAACAGGTGGCTTTGATAGAGGTTAGGAGTATTTTTAATCCTTATAGCAAATACCATAAGGATTATCAGGAAATACGAAAATAGGGATTAAAGCTCTTGCCAATATGCTTATATTGCCTGTGGACTTTTTTTAGAATCTGTCTGTTAAAATCAGGTGTTTTATCTCATTTTAAAGGCAAATAAAGTGGGGTGTACCCTAAAAAATCGGCTTTTTGATAGAGCCGATTTTTTTAAATGATCTTATGTTCCACCAAATTCCTTAGAGTCTGTTCATGATTAATTTTTTTAAACCAAAACCAAACCCACCTTATAGCACCACAAGGTCATCACTAAAGTTATCATCAACAAGCTGTCCATTACACGGCACCGAATACATCATACAATTAAGCTTATGTTTTGTTGGTGTGGGGTTTTGGTAAGGTATTTTAACAAAGCAAAATCCATATTTTAAATATGGATTAAAAAATTAGCCATGATATAATAAAAGTGCTTGTTCTTTTGAGGTGATGTTATGAAAAAATATGTGTCTTTATTTTTACTATTGGTTCCTGTGGCAATGTATGCAGGTACGGTGGACAGTGCTTCTAAATTTAAAAAGAATTTAAAAGGTTATCCTGTGCAAGCGGTGGTAGAGCAGTGGGGAGAGCCTAATATCGCCAAAGAAAAACGAGGTGATAAAATGGTTTATGGCTGGAAAAGCTGTTATGAAACAGGGATTATCAAAAGCCAGTGTAGTTATGGTAGCTGTGACAGTTGGAAAGAAGTCAAATGTTGTACCCAAAGCGTGGTGGTGGACAGCAATAATATCATTCAGGATTTTAATCAAGGTGGTGATGCCAACGCAAGATGCTATAGCCATCTAGATTATGGGCGTATTCACCAATACCAAAAAACCTATGATACCATGTATGGCAAAATCGGTTTGTTAGGCGCTAGTGCCAATGCCAAATACGCCGAAAGTATGTCAGGCAATACCAATGTGGACAAAAGCATCGTAGATAAAATTCATGAAGAAAACTGCCAAGGCAAATGTATCAAGACCATTGAATTTAAAAATACCTGTGTGGCTATCGCTCGCCCCAATCCTAGTGACAAACATATTAGTGAATATGTTGTTGCCAAAGACAAGGATATCAATACTGCTGTCAATAAGGCACTAGAGCAATGCAACAAAAAAGCAAGTAAGCAAGGCAAAAGCTGTATCGCGCTCACATGGAACGATGAAGGTACTCTAAGTAGCAAGGCAATGTGTGCCATTCCTTGAGGTTTGAAAATAACCAAAAAATGGGGCGTTTATACGTCCTATTTTTTTGTTGGATGTATCACTTATTGGGCTGATAAGAGGAGACCATTCAAAGCTCTGAGTCATTTAAATCAAAGTTTCATCACCGCATTTAAACGATTGGGGAAATGAATGGATAACTGCATCGTGATCTACGCTTAGTTGCGTATAGGCATTGTTCATTTGAGATTTTTGAATACGAGCTTGCAGTTTGTGAATTTGGCTTTCATCACATTATCATTAAAAAGAGTATGAACAGGTTCTTACATCATTTCTTTCCAAATGAATGATTTTTATGCAAATCTGACAACTGCTGCCAATAAATTTTACGATAATTTTGCGATTTTTTGCGTTATAATAATCGCATTTACACATGATTATTTGGACAACCCATGCTGACCCTATCAGAATTTAATGCCCTAGCCGAGCAGGGCTATACTCACATTCCCCTTGTCAAAAAACGTTTGATGGACGATGCCACACCTGTTTCGGTCTTTGCCAATTTACGAAAATTTTTTGGGTCGGCTTATCTTCTTGAGTCGGTGGTGGGAGGTGAACGTTGGGCGAGATATTCTATGATTGGACTTGGTTCAGATATCATCATTGAGTATCGTGATAATCAAGTGATATTAAAGGATGGACGTCAAGATAAGATTCACATAAGCGAACAAAACCCTTTTGATTTCATCCGTCAGTTCATGGCAACGTATCATACGCCCACGCAGACACAGCTGCCTGATTTACCTGCATTTAGTGGCGGGTTGGTGGGTTATTTTGGTTATGACATGATACGAGTGATTGAGCCGTCAGTAGGTGTATCACAGGCACCCAATCCTTTGGAGTTGCCAGACATGTGGTTGACCCTATCTAGTCAAGTGGTGGTATTTGACAACCTAGAGCACACCTTGTCGATTGTGGTGTATGCCGAGGTGGGTGCCAAAGATGGTTATAAAAGAGCATTGAAAAATCTTGACATCATTGAAAATCTACTTACTCACAAACCTGACTTGTCAGTAAAAAAACGACCTTTACCACATTTTGTGTCACAGACGGGGCAAAATAAGTACTGTACAGACGTGAACCGTATTAAGGACTATATCAAGGCAGGTGATGTCATGCAAGTTGTCCCTGCTCAGAGGCTATCTGGCGAATTTGATGGCGATGCCTTGGCGGTATATCGTGCCTTGCGTTATCTGAACCCATCGCCCTATTTGTTCTTGATACAAGGTGAGCTAAGCAATGATGAGTCATTTCATGTCGTGGGAGCATCGCCTGAGATTTTATCACGCATAGAGAAAGTCGATGATGAGCGTAAAGTGACGGTACGTCCACTGGCAGGGACACGCCGCCGTGGCGTGGACATGGATGAGGATTTGGCGTTGGAGGCGGAGCTTCTTAGTGACCAAAAAGAAATTGCAGAACATCTCATGCTCATTGATTTGGGGCGAAACGACATTGGTAAAGTATGTGACATCGGCACAGTCAAAGTGACTGATAAGATGTTTATCGAGCGTTATTCTCAAGTTATGCATATTGCCAGCAATGTCGAAGGCGTGGTATCCGCCGACAAAGATGCATTAGATGTATTCTGTGCGACCTTTCCAGCAGGTACACTCTCTGGTGCTCCCAAAATCCGAGCCATGCAAATCATTGATGAAATAGAGCCTGTTCGTCGCAGCATATTTGGTGGGGCAGTGGGCTATCTTGGTTGGTTGGGGAACATGGATACCGCCATTGCCATACGTACTGCCGTACTCAAAGATGGTCAGGTACACGTCCAAGCAGGTGCAGGTGTGGTGGCAGATTCTGACCCTGTGGCAGAATGGGATGAGACGAATAAAAAAGCACTGGCCATTGTCAAGGCGGTGGAAATGGCGTGCCAAGGTTTGGTGGTTTAGTGTTGAGGTTGTGATTATACAGGCATGTGAATGAACGGTGGAGGCTGATGCATTAATGCTGCATTCTGTTTGTTATGAAATGAATGGAAATAACCCAAAAAATAACATGATAAAAATCATGACTTTATAAAATTATTTTAAATAATTGACAAAAAATGACTTGCACAATCTAAAATCTATGGTATCATACGCACCACTTAGGAAATATCGCCGGCTTAGCTCAGTTGG
>JBHCHC010000141.1:0-3873 GCA_041802645.1 Moraxella sp.
AGAAAGATGAGACTACTGGCAAGACTTTAACTTTTACTCCTTATGAGTGGTTAGAGTTTTATTTTAAGCAAAGTGTAAATAACGCTTGAGTTTCTTACATTTTATGAGTGATGATAAAGAAGTTAAAGATGATAAGTTAGAGTTTAGCCAAAAAGAACTTAATGAACTAAGAGAGCAGGGCATCGATGACGATGAGCTTGATGAGATTGTTCAGGCGGTTAATGAAGAGTTGTCTGATAATGCTAATAAAAAAGAAGAAGAAAATAATCAAAATCAGGATGATGAAAAGTCTGGCAAAGATGATGATTTACGGGTGAAAAAAGCGGCAGTTAATGATGGGCATCAACATCACCCAAAGAAGAGCCACCATGGTTTGATTGAGAGTGACACATCAGAAGATTTAAATCTTTTTAAGGATAATGAAAATAAAGATGGTCAAACAACCCAAGGCATTCACAAAGACAAGGATGAAATAGCTCAACAAGAGGAGCAAAAACAGACGGATATTGTCCGTACGCTCATCGCCAAAAAACACAGTGAAAAAGTCATCGACCATAAAGATGTGCGTATCAACATAGAGGCAGGAGCATTACCAACCAAAACCTTTTTTGTGATGAATGGTCTGTCGGCAGTGATAGCAGGATATGGATTGCTCGCTAACTCGCCTGCGGTAGTGATTGGGGCGATGCTCATCGCCATGATGTTGTCACCCATTACCAGTTCTGCACTTGCGGTGATTGATGCAAGACTGTCCTTATTAAAAACATCATTGCAAACCTTGATTGGGGGAGTTGGGGTCATCTATGCCATTGGCATGGTGCTGGGATTTTTATATCCTGAGTACGTGATGACAGGTGAGATTTTGGGTCGTACTGCTCCAACAACGATGGACCTAGTGGTGGCGTTGGCAGGAGGTGCGGCAGGGGCATATGCCATGATATCGCCCAATTTATCAGTAGCAGTGGTGGGCGTTGCGGTGGCAACAGCACTTGTACCACCTTTGACAGCCAGTGGCATATTATTAGCATCTGGTCATTTTTCGCTTGCCATGGGTGCCTTACTGCTTGCAGTGACGAACATTTTTGCCATTCAGTTCACCAATGCTCTTGTATTATGGTTATTTGGTTTTCGTAGGGTTATGAATGATGCAGGGGATGACTTGGGTCAATTGGGTCAATTAAAACAGTTCTTAAAAAGAAACGTTGCTGTTTTATTGGCGTTGCTTGTGATTGGCGCTTATCTGTCTTTTAATTTTAAACATACTTTAAATGAGACAAAATTTGAAAGACAAAGCATTGCCTTGATAGAGGAGAGCATTAAACATCAAGCCAATTATTTGGTGTCATCAAATGTCAGAAAAGAAGACAGAGGGCATATTCTAAGAGTGGTTATTCAAGGAGTTGAGCCACCAAGCCAAGCACAAGTACGAGAGCTTGAAAAATCCATTCAAAAATTGTCTGATGATATTTTTAATAATCGTACAATGAAATTGCAAATTCGTTTTGTGCCAGAAACAATCATAGAATCTACGCCTGTCGATGAGAGTCAATTAAAAGTAAATCCAAATGACATTAAAAATCTATAAAGATTAAGATTTATTATTGATGTTGTCTTTAAGATAAAATAAATTCATCCATCAATTGATATTGATAAAAATAAAAACAGCTTTAATTTAGCATAAAGCATGATGAGCTGGCACGATGTGAATAATACACTTGTGACTGTTTGTGATGCATCACAAGTGCATTATTAACAAAATCGGGCGTTAAAAAATCCATGAATCAAATCATGGATTTTATGGGTTTATTTAAGTTTTAATCCTTATCGGTCTCTTTGGCAAGCCCATGCGTCATGCCATTAATGTCTGCACCATTGAGTCCGATTTCTTTTAGCAAACTGTCTACAAGCGGTGCTTGACTGCGATAACGCAAGGCGGAATTAACCATTTGATCAGCAAGACTGCCATGACCATCGGATTCAATGGTGTTACCACTTGCTCCGCCAAACCCTCCTAAGCCATTGACCTGCAGAATCTTGATGTCATCAATATTCTCCATCGGACGTACGCTTTCACGGATAATCTCAGGTAAATGCTTCATAAGTGCCAAGCGAATTTGCATCTCCACCTGCTCGCTGGATAATACATTAGACGCTTCATTGACCGCTTTTGTACCATCGGCATCTACTTGATATTGACGTTCTTTGGCCTGTGCCAGTAGGATCTGGGCATCTGCTTCACCTTTGGCTTGCAGACGCAGCTTCTCAGCTTC
Source organism: Moraxella sp. (assembly GCA_041802645.1). Taxonomy (GTDB): domain Bacteria; phylum Pseudomonadota; class Gammaproteobacteria; order Pseudomonadales; family Moraxellaceae; genus Moraxella. The sequence continues at coordinate 2,271 of JBHCHC010000141.1, forward strand.
TGCTTGAGCGCTGATACGCACCGCTTCAGCTTGGTCTAGGGCGGCTTGTTTTTCTGCCTCAGCTGCAACCGTCAGAGCGATGGCGTCTTTTTGGGCGATTTCGGTTGCTGAAATCAACTCAACCGCCTTGACACGCTCAGCACGCTCAGTCTCACGCACGGTGATGACGCTTTCTTCTTCTTTGACTGCTGCTGCTCTTGCTTTGTCCGCTAGGGCTTTTGCTTCGGATTCGGCACGGGATTTTTCAGCAACAGCAATGGCACGGTCTTGTTCGGCAAGCTCAATGGCTTTTTTCCGCTCTACTTCTGCCTGCTCAATACGTTGCTCTTTTTGGATTTTTTCGTTCTCAATATCTCGCTCGGCAAGAATTTTTTTCAAATCCACTTCACGCTTGGCAGCGATTTGTGCTTCTTCAGCCTCACGTTGCTTCATTGCTTCTTGACTGGCGATTTCGGTAGACTGTTCAGCACGACGAACAGCAATCTCACGCTCTTGTTCGGCTTTGCGAATCTCAATCTCACGCTCTTGTTCTAGTTTGGCGTATTCTTCTTCACGTAGAATCTGCAGGCGAGTACGCTCAGCTTCTAGGTTTTTGGTCTTTATCGCCAAATCGGTGTCTTGTTCGATGTCATTACGTTTTTTGCGGCGAATTTCAATGGTCTCGGTTAGGCGTGTCAAACCTTCGGCATCAAAAGCATTTTGAGGGTTAAAATACTCAAATCCCGTCTGGTCAAGCCCTGTTAGTGACACCGTTTCGAGTTCTAAGCCGTTCTTAAACAAATCTTCGCTCACGACCTGCTGCACTTTTTGCACAAAATCCACTCGCTTTTCGTGCAACTCTTCCATTGCCATCTCAGCGGCAACGGCACGAAGGCTATCTACAAATTTACCCTCGACTAAGTCTTTTAAATCCTGTGGCGACATGGTTTTCATGCCCAAAGTCTGGGCAGCGGTGGCGATGGATTCGGCAGTCGGCTTGACACGCACATAAAATTCAGCGGTCACATCGACACGCATGCGGTCTTTGGTGATGAGTGCCTGCTCACTGGCACGACGTACTTCTAAGCGAAGCGTGTTCATGTTCACAGGGATGATTTCATGCAGGACAGGCAGGACGATGGCACCGCCACCCACGATGACTTTTTCGCCACCAAAGCCTGTTCGTACAAAGGAGACTTCCTTACTGGCACGGCGATAAAGTCGGGTTAAAATGAGTCCCAGTACAAACAAGGCAACTAAAATGATGCCTGAGGTAAATAGGATGGTGAGTAGGTTCATGGCTGTTCCTTTTTTGAAAGTATTTAAACAACTATCGTATTATGCATTGTGCTATCTTCTTTATTGTTTTCTGATAAATTAATCAAATCCTGTGCCATATCAAGGCAGATAGAATGAATAGCACATTTGATTGCTATAAGAATGCCAAAGACACTTAGCAAAAATAACATATTTTTATTAATAAAAAAAGGCTCTAGACTATCAAAGTTAAAAATCTCACTTAATCAAACTCCATAAATGGCGTTGTAACTCATCAACATCTTTGTTCCAACGCCATTCACATTCTTTTAAGTGTAGTTCAAAGTTGGCAGTAACACCGTTAAAT
>JBHCHC010000142.1:0-3091 GCA_041802645.1 Moraxella sp.
GACGCAGTCGTTCGCTATAACGACCTAACCACACCAAATTACTGGCGGTAGACAAAAGCAAAATCAAAAGCTTATCCGCATCTTGGGAACGCGTAGGAAAAGCTAATGGCTGTAACGCTTCGGGTCGGTTTTGTGGTGAACTGGGCTGATGTGCACCATCGACCACCCAAGTATCTTTGATCCCTCCCCCTTGAGAAGAGTTTACCACGAGCGATCCTTTGACCATTGCCACTCGGGTCAGTCCACCTGGGACAATGTCCACACTGCCGTCACCATGTGACAAGATGAACGGACGTAAATCAATATGGCGTGGCTCAATCCCTTCATCGGTAATGGTGGGATTGGTAGATAAAGACAGCGTTGGCTGGGCGATAAAACCCTCAGGATTATCCAATACTCTCTTGCGATAAGCTTCTATTTCTTTTTTGGTGGCACAAGGTCCGATGAGCATGCCATAACCGCCTGAGCCTTGAGTTTCCTTGACCACCAAATCCGCCAAATTGTCCATGACATAAGCAAGCTCATCTTTGTTGCGACATTGATATGTTTCAACATTGGGTAATATTGGCGTCTCATTTAGATAATACTCTATCATCTTAGGCACAAATGGATACATGCTTTTGTCATCGGCAACACCCGTGCCAGGAGCATTGGTAATGACAACATTGCCCGCTCGGTAAGCACTCATGAGTCCTGACACGCCCAATATGGAATCGGAGCGAAATGCCAATGGATCTAGGTAGGGATCATCAATCCGCCGATAAATGACATCTACCTGTAACTTACCACGCACCCCTTGAATATAAACTTTGTTATCCTCAACAATCAAGTCATAGCCATGCACCAAAGGCACATTCATCTCACGTGCCAAAAACGCATGTTCATAATACGCCGAATTAAAACGACCAGGAGTGAGCACCACAATCTGCGGATCATATTTGTTGGTGGCACTGCTTAGGCATTGTTTAAGTCTCTTAGGATAATCAGAGATGGGCTTGATGTTCATCTGATGGTATACATCGCCTATTAATGCCTCAGAGATACCGCGACTCTCAAGCATATAAGACACACCAGAAGGTGTGCGTAAATTATCTTCAAGCACACGATACTGCCCTTGACCATCACGAATCAAATCGATGCCTGAGATGTGCGAATAAATGGGTTTATCAAGATGGATGTTCATCATCCACGGCTCATAACAGCCGCTGGCATACACATACTCAGCAGGAACAATGCCGTCTTTAATGATGGATTGATGATGATAAATATCATCTAAGAAGTGGTTCAGAGCACGGATTCGCTGTTTACATCCTGCTTCAATGGTCTGCCATTCTGACATCTCAATGATGCGGGGAATGATGTCAAAGGGAATCATTCTCTCAATATTGTTTGCATCACTATAAACGGTAAAAGTCACGCCTCTGCGATAAAAAATATTCGCCGCTTGTTCATTCAGTCCGTTTAAAGTATCATTGTTGGTGATGGATAGCCAGTCACCAATAAGTTTGGCACTTGGGCGATAGCTTCCATTGCTGTTTTTGAGCTCATCAAAACTGGATGGCATTTTTCACTTCTCCTTATGACCATATAACATGATATTATTATTCTAACACCATATCATGCTTTAAGCAATAATAAAGCAATTTTTATCAATAAAAAAGTTTATATTTGTATCTTATCGGAAATGATTGACAAATTTAGCGATTGTTGATTGTAATGCAACCAACTTTTTAAACCTGTCAACTTAAAAGACCATCATCACATCTGACACAAGTAACTTTTTAAAATAAGAAGTTGCTAATCATACTTTAATGATTACTCTGTTTAAATGTTTGGCTGTTAGGAGTGGCATTGTCTGCAAAAAAGGCTTTGGCACGTTTCACAAAATCTTCATGATATTGGAAAATCGCCCCGTGTCCCGAATTTTCATAAATATGTAATTGAGCATTAGGGAATCGTTTTGCTAGGTCATAAGAATTGATGGTCGGCACCATACGGTCATGGTCGCCATTAACTACCAATACAGGCATAGTAAATGATGATAAATCCGCAGGCGATTCTTTGCTCCAAGCTTTGATGGCTTTTAATTGAGCTCTTAAATTTTTGATTTTGGCAGGCGTATCACGGTTTTCTTGTCGTTTTTGTAGGCGATTTAAAAAATCGGTGGCGGCGATTTTGCCACTTTCTGATGAATTAAAAAATAAGAAATATTTTGGGTCAACACCTTTGAGCTGACCTTTGACAATGTCTTGATAAGTGATTTTGGTTACATGGTTAATGCCTTGACCACCACGACCGCCAGTACCTGCCAAGATGATTTTGCGAATTAAATTAGGTTTTAATGCCATTAACTCTTGCGAGATAAATCCGCCCATAGAAAACGCCATAATATCCACTTTCTGATAGCCCAATGCGTTGACAAAAGCAAGGCTGTCTTGTGCCATTTCTTGAATAGATTTGGCATCTTCTCCTGATGTTTCGCCCACGCCTTTATAATCAAAACAAATAATCTCATGTGTCTGTGCCATTGCATCCATGATTCTAGGGTCGCAATTATCCATGTTGGCAGCCAAGTGATTAAAGTAAATAATCGGCACCGCTTTTGGTGTACCCATACGGCGATAGGCATAACGAACGCCATTGCTAGCGGTGATATATTGTGTTGGCACGGTGGCGTATTGGGTGTAAGTTTGCTGTTGATTAACGGTTTGGGTTGGTGTTTTTGGGGTTGTTGGGCTGTTTGTTGTTGTGCAACCTGCGATAAGGGTAGCGATTGCCAAGCCTAAAATAGATAATTTTTTCATAGTGTTACCGATGGTGAATAAAAATGGTATGGATTTTGGAAAATTTCATGTTTATAAGTTTAAACATATAGAAATTAATGGCAGATTATAGCAAGTATTTCAAAAAAGTCATCATTTTTGTTTAAAATAAAATCAATCATCACGATAGATTTTTGTAATTATCATGAGAGATAAAATAGCTTGACTTTGGCGAGATAGTCATTTAATATATGTTTAAGTTCTTAAACAAACGAACCATTGCTATGAGCCAACAAACCATGGATTTGCTTAAGGCGTGTATTCCGACC
>JBHCHC010000143.1:0-4004 GCA_041802645.1 Moraxella sp.
AGGCGTAAATTCACTTGATTTTTACTTAGGCTTTTGCACAATACCGAGCCAATAGCAGTACCTACCGAAAAGAGCGTCAATAATAAAATCACCACCGACTCATTACCATGTAGGATTTTTTTGCTAAATTCAGGGGTTTGGGTCAAAAAAGTTGCCCCATAAAACCAAAACCAACTATTGCCTAAAATCACAAAAAACAACAAAGGCAAACTATATAAGTATTTGATGGTATTGAAGCTGGTGCGAAAAATATTATAATCTATCTTTAAATTTGGCTCATGAGGGGGTACGATAGGTAAAAAACGAGAGGCAGCATAACCTAAGACGGCAACCAATAATGTAATGCATGAAATCCAAACAAAAGAATGGCTGAGTTGGGTGAGAATACCTGCTAATATCATGCCTGTTAAGATGGCAAGACTTGTGCCTGTCTGAAATAGCCCATTTGCCCCAACCAGTTCGTCTTTATGCATGACCTCAGGCAGGTAGGCGTATTTAATGGGACCGAAAAACGTGGACTGTGCTCCAAGTAAAAATAACGCTACAAATAATAAAGAATACATCTCAAACATGAATCCTATCGCTGAGAGAATCATGATAATGATTTCCAAGAGCTTAATCAGATGAGTCAGGCGAGATTTTTCATATTTATCAGCGATTTGCCCTGCTAGTGCTGAAAATAAAAAAAAGGGCAGAATGAACAGTAAAGCAGCAAGATTGTTCAGCAGGCTAATGTCCTTGCCCATCTTGGCAGCTGCACCATAGGTGATTACCAAGATGAGTGCTTGTTTAAAGACATTATCATTAAAAGCCCCCAAAAACTGAGTGGCAAACATCGCACTAAAACGACGAGTTTTAAATAAAGAGAATTGAGATGCCATGAGGTTTGAGTTTTCATAATACTAATTTAGTTGCTATAATAGCAGAGATTTTTAAAAGTTAATAATTTATCATGAAAAAAGTTGTCATTGTCCATCAACACCATCAAAAAACTCTCTTAGCATCATGCCTTCATGCAGTGATGGGTATTGGAGCGATTATGGTCACGCCTGCTGTGGCAAATGAATCATCACAGGGCTTAAGTCTAGAGCAGGTTGCTACGCAACTGACCATACAGGTTGATGGCGATGCTAACAACATGAGTGATGAGGTGGGGTTAAGCGATGACGTCTTTTTTAGTGATGTGTCAGCAAGTCAAATCCTGACCACGGAGGAGATTGAAAAAAAGCTCCAAGACGCCAGTTTAGACAATCGCTTTTATGAGACAGCCGATGTCAGCCATGCCGATACCAGTCACGAGGACACCTTTGCCCGTATTCAAGAGGGGAATATCGCCACGCTAGGCACAGACAAAACGCCCATCGGATTAGATGAGAGTATCATTACCAAGCTGCCCACTTACGAGAGCGTGACCTCTGATGAGGGTCAAGAGGAGGCGACAGGACTTAATCCAAACACCTATTTGCCTGATTATGAGCAAGAGGCGAGTGCTCAATTGGCTCGTCCTGAACCTATCATTGACGAGATAAAATCACCCAATGTCATCAAACGCCTGTATAACCGACTCTTTAATGATGGTGTAGAGGCTGTTACTCGCCTAAAAGTCAATGTCTACTATGGTGGCGAGAGGCTTGCTTGGGATACGGCGGTGGAGAGTTTGGATGACTTTGAAGCATTAAGAATGCAAATGGAAGCAAGACGGCTCAGTAATGTTAAAGCCACTGATGATGCCCAAAAAGTACCTCGAAAAACGCTAAAAGAAGAACCCTTTGCCAACATTAAAACTGCCTTAGAAGAAATCAGTGCAGAGAGTGTGGTAGATTTTCGAGGTTCGGTAGCACGCTTAAGACAAACGGTTGTTACTGCAGGGCGAGCGGTAGGCTATTATGACATGAATTTTAGCATAGAGCGGGCAGGGGCAGGCGAGATTAATCTGGTCATACACGACTTAGGTGAGCCTGTCAAGGTGGATAGTGCAGTGCTTGATGTGCGTGGTTTGGGAGCAGATGACCCTGCCTATGTGCAAGCCAAGCAAGACGCCCCTCTAAAACAAGGCGATACTTTCCATCATGGTCATTACGAGGCGACCAAAGCCGGCATTGATGGGGTCAGCGGTGAGCATGGCTATTTTGATGGCAGGTGGCTAAATAACTCAGCAGATGTTATCTTGCCTGATAATGTGGCGGATGTAAATTTGGTCTATGACACAGGCGAGCAGTACCGCTTTGATGAAGTGGTGTTTTTTACCATTGATCCCGACACTCGCCAGCTTACCACCGATCCTGATAAACTGCCTGTTAAACCTGAACTGCTAAGCAAGCTTGTTACTTTTAACATGGGTGACGCCTACAACCGCACCGCCACACGTAACCTAAGTAACAATCTGCTTGCTACAGGTTATTTTAATGCGGTCAATACTGAGATTGTCCTGCCTAGCCAAAATACAGAGCAACAGATTAATTTTGAGAATAACGCCAACAGCCAGACGCAGACGTCAGAGCAGGCAGGAAGTGAGACGGTGGATTTAGGTGATGGTACGAGTGCAACCATCAGTCCTATTGACTTTACCACCAGCGAGATGATTAGTGATAAATTGGCACTTGTTAAACAAAAGGCTGAACTGCTTTATAATGCTCCTGATGACCGTCTACTCATCACTGACAGCAGTCAGAAATCAAGAAGTATCTTGGGGCGTATCTCAGATGCGGTCAGTAGTGTGGCAAAGATGATACTACCTGACGAAAGTAGTGATGAATTGCCCAAGTTGGCAGAAGGTGAGACATCACCTGTGTTGGCAGAACGTAAAGATGGTCAAGAAGTTTATCAAGACAAAAAAGTTCCACTATACGTCTTTGTCATGTCTGATAAGCCCAGAGATGCTCAAATCGGTCTGGGCTGGGGGTCAGACAGTGGGGCAAGGGTTATTACCAAGATTGAACATAACCTACTAAATCGCGATGGCATGCAAGCAGTAGCGGACATTCGTGTATCTCAGGATAAAAAAGGCGTGGAGATGTATATCACACGCCCCATGTCACATCCTCTAAATGATAAACTAAAAGCTTCACTAAGCTATGATGAGGAAAAAATAAACCAAGGCGTGGGAAATTTTAATCTGTCAAGCAACACCCTGCAGACAGGCATCAGTCGCAACATCATCAAAGAAAATGGCTGGAACCGCACCTATTCTCTGCGTTATCGCTTGGATGAGTTAAAAACTGATGCACCTCGTGACACTTGGCAGGATTTGCCTGTCCAGTTCGAAAACGGCAGACCCACCCAAGAGGCACTCTTGATGGGCTATGCCATGAACAAAATGGTGGCAGATAATCTGGCAAACCCCATGCGTGGCTATCGTCAATACTATTCATTAGAAATGGGTAAAGAGGGGTTGCTGACTGATACAGACATGGCGATACTGCGAGCTGGCGTGAGTGGCGTGTATAGTTTTGGTGATAACAGCTACGGTAAAAACCGACAGCACCAGCTCATCGGCAGTCTGAACCTGGGTTATCTGTGGGCAGATGATTTTAATGCTGTGCCGTATAAGCTCAGGTTCTTTGCAGGGGGCGATCAGAGTATCCGCGGCTATAACTATGAGAGCCTATCTCCTTTGTCTGATAAAGGCTATTTGACAGGTGGTCAGGCGTTGGCTGTGGCAAGTGGCGAATATAACTATGAGGTCATGGAGGGTCTAAGGTTGGGCGTGTTTGCTGATGTCGGTAATGCTTATGACAAAGATTTTAATAACGATACTAAGCTTGGTGCAGGCGTGGGTGTGCGTTATGCCTCCCCTGTGGGACAGGTGCGTCTGGATGTGGCGACAGGCGTGGGCGAGGAGGATGCGTCTGTGAAGTTGCACTTTTTTATCGGTACGCCGTTTTAGGAAGTGATGCCTCATTAGGTGGAGTACCTTGGTTTTTAAAAGAGTCAATCTGACAAAAGCAACCAAACACAGATAAAGGGTAAATCCAAATGTCATTAAGCCATCTTTTGTTACGCAT
>JBHCHC010000144.1:0-6598 GCA_041802645.1 Moraxella sp.
GAAACCTCTTACTGACTTAAGAAAAATAAAAACGCCCATCATCACTTATTGCCTGTGGTAGCTTGTCTGTTGCCACACCTAATAATGCCAATGTCTCACGTTCAATCAGTCGTGTCATCGTATCTAGGGGCAAGTCATTATCCGCCATGCCAAATGGTTCTTCTAACTCTTTACTTAACTCATCAAGTCCCAAAAACATATAAGCCAACAGCCCCACCAAAAACGGCGTCCACATACCCAGCACCGACTCAATACCAAATGGCAACATCCAACAAAAACAAAACACCGCCCGATGAAGCAGCACAGAATACACCAAAGGCAAAGGGGTGCTACTGATGCGGTCACATCCTGCTTGAATGTTGCCCATCTCAACCAAATGCTTTTGGATGCTCATGTAGATGATGTCGCTGATTTGTCCTGATCGAGCGGCATTCATCAGACGAATTTGCATGCGTTCTAATATCACCTGCGGGGCATTAATGTGAGTTTTAATGAGTCGATTTAATTCATCACAGTCAGCATCTGTCAAGTCCAGATAGTCAGCAAATCTGTCAGCACCCAGTTTTTGATGTCTTAGTCTGTCCCTAAACAAATTCACAAAAATCATCATGTCCACCAGTATCGCACGGCGGTTGGGCTCATCTAAAAAATGCGTATCTCTGCTAAAATGACGAGTGTTGGCAATTAGTGAACCCCATAATTTACGACCCTCCCACCATCTATCATAGCAAGCATTATTTCTAAATCCCAGAAAAATAGACAGCACCACACCGAGCACCGTAAATCCCACCGCAGGCACGCTTTTTACGGTATAGAGCTGATAATGCGATAACGCCCACGCCACCATAGACACCGCCATGAGCACGACAATCATGGGCAGCACCTTGGGTAATATCGTCCCACGCCACATAAATAGAAGTTTTAGGCTGTTTTGTTTGTCACGAACAATCATGTTTATTTATAAATCAGGGAAGTTTAAGCATTCACGCTTTGGGGTGTTTTTGTAACCGCATCAAATCAGACTCCTTTTAAAGCCCCTATTACCAGGCCACACCCTAGGTTGAAAGCTGAACAATGACTGTTGCCATTCTGCCCGTATGCGGCTTATGAGCATGGGTTTGCTGGCGATAAGAGTAAAAGTTGGGCGTGTCATAACTACATGGCACATCCTCATTCATCAATGCCACAGACAGATGAGCCAGTTGTAATTTTGTTAATTTAACCACATCAAAAAAGCATTTTTCTACCTGCTCGCTGTCTTCTTTTTTTAGAACAATCGCCCGATAAAGCTCATCAAAGGATAATTGAACCAAGCGTTTATCGGTTACACTTTTGATGATTTGGCCAGCCAGAGCATTGTCCATTTCATAATTGGCTTGACTGATACAAGCACCCACGACTGCTTTTACACTTCCATGGCGAAATTGATGGCACGTATTGGCAATGATGCCTTTGGTAAGGCCCTGCCAGCCTGCATGCACACAAGCGATTTGCTGATGACCCTGTTTACTTTGACCAAATAACGCTATCGGCACACAGTCAGCCGTCATGATGGACAGTCCCACTCCGCATTCATCGCTGATGAGTGCATCAGCGTCTTGGCAAGTCATCGCAACATCAGCATGAACAACGGTAGCACTGTGAGTCTGGTTTAGCCATGACAGCTGATGAACTTTACCACCGGTCATCTCATTTAGCTGTTTTAATAAATTCAGGCGGTTATTTAAAACATGGTTTGGCTCATCAGCAACGTGTAGCCCCATGTTAAACATCCCATACAAATCATCACCCCACTTATCAAACTCTCCTGCATGAGTTTGAATGATCAGCACCTGCTCATCTTGATACAATACATGAAACATGACCATCTCTTGCCTTATTGTTATTCTTCATTTTTTAAAAGCTCAATCATCTGCATCATATCAGATGGCATCTCACAACTAAACACAAGCGTCTTGGCAGTGGTTGGGTGCGTAAAACCAAGTTTGTGAGCATGTAAAGCTTGCCGAGAAAATGCCATCACCGCCTGACGCACATCAGGAGCAAGACCTGATTTTGGCAATGTGCCATACACTTTATCACCAAGCAAGGCGTGACCGACATGAGAGAGATGAACGCGGATTTGGTGCGTGCGTCCTGTCTCTAGACGCACCGTAAGCAGACTATAATGCGTGCCTAAGGCTTGAGCATGAGTGATATGAGTGATGGCAGGTTTGCCACCATCTGTGACCGCCATCTTAGTACGATGAATGCGATGACGCCCTATCGGCGCTTCGATAATGGCGTGACGCAAAATATCACTTGGCACACCTGTGCTGATGCACTGATATTCACGGTAAACAGTTTTATCTTTTAATTGGTCTATCAAGTCCAGCTGAGCACTTTTGGTGCGAGCAACCACAAGCAGACCTGATGTGTCTTTATCAATGCGATGAACCAATCCCGCCCTTGGTAGATGAGCATTATTGGGATAGTGATGAAGCAGGGCATTGACAAGCGTGCCTGTGCGATTGCCTGCTCCTGGATGGACCACCAAACCAACAGGCTTATTAATCACGACCACATCCTCGTCTTCATACACCACGTCAAGCTCAATGTTCTCAGGCTTGTCTTCGCTGTGATTGTCTAAAACAGCCGTCAATGTTAGCAACTCGCCCGCCTTAACACGATATTTACTCTTTTGGGGCATGCCACTGACCAACAGATGCCCCTCATCAATAAATCCCTGTATCTGCACTCGTGAAAAACCATCAAAGAATTCGGTGGCTATTTTATCTAAGCGTGTGCCCGCCTGTGACTCACTGATGGTATGGCTGCCCGCTTGGTTATGTTCTGTGGTCGCACTCAAAAGGACGTCGTCTTCTGATGATGAGTTTGATGCATCATCAAACTCATCATCACCAAAAGCATCGCCAGTCAAGACATTCTGGCTAACATCGTGATTCATGGCACTTTTCATCTGTTAAAAATGGCAATATTTTAGCATTTTTTGGTGTGTTTGGCGGATTTTATTTTGATGTTGTTCATTCTTCTTGTTTTATGGTAAACTATTTGAAATTTTCACTCTAAATTTGGATAAAAAATGAACAAAACCGCCAAGCTGACTTTATCTGCCTTTATGACATCCGCCATACTCCTCTCTGGTTGTTCTACCATTAAAAGCATGGTAAAAAAAGATGATGATGTCATCCAAAGTGCTGAAAACTCCGAGGTCGGTTATTATCAAGACGCTCAAAATGCCCTTGATAAAGAGCGTTATAACGAAGCCATCACCGCCCTCTCAAACGTTCGCACCTTTTATCCTACAGGTCGCTATGCTGAGCAAGCCTTGCTCGATTTGATTTATGCCCAATACCGCGCTAATGACTTTGAATCTGTTACCAAAAGCACCGCTGAATTTATCCGCTCTTATCCTACCAGTCCTAACGTTGATTATGCTTTATACGTTCAAGGGGTGACCAACATGGGAGGTGCACCCAAAGCCTCTCGCCTATTTAATCTAGACCAGTCACAACGTGATGTCTCTTATCTAAGGCTTGCCTTTCAGGATTTTCAAAACCTTATCAATCATTACCCAAACAGCAAATATGCTCCAGATGCAGCACAGCGGATGATTGCCATTTATAATGATTTTGCTGAGCATGAGTTGGTGGCAGCTCGTTGGTATGTTAAACGTGATGCCTATGTCGCTGCTGCCAACCGTGCCAAATGGGTATTTCAATACTTCCCACAATCTCAAGGTGTACCGGAAGCCATCGCCATCTTGGCACACAGTAATGAAAAACTTGGATTGTCCGATACTGCCAACCAATACAAAACCTTACTGCAAATCAACTATCCTCAATACTTAGGGGCGAATGGACAGGTCAATATTGGCGATAACCGCTCCATCACCAAAAAAGCCTTATCCTCCATCAGCTTTGGTAAATTTGGTCGTGTCAAAGACGACACTTCCTACCAAGCAGGTCATTATGATGGAGCAACTCGCACACAAGTCATCACCACCGCCCAAAATCTTGCCTTGCCTCAAGCAGCCACAAATGACACGACACCACCAAAACCTGCTGAAGCAAAAGCAACTCGCCACATCGGTCTGGGTCTACCTGCTGATGAAATTGAAGCAGGCAATACCAATACAGGCGATGCTCACATCATCTATTGATGAACCAAAGTTGGTTTATTTATATTTAGGCGATGGCGATGGCCTGACCACCACCCCAAAACCCAAATCCTGTTTTGGGTTTTGCGATTTTTAAATAGTGCATTTATAGAGCAAACATACCGCTCCCATCACTGTATTTTTAATATTTAATTTTGTCCAATCTTTAAAAAAATATCAGTTTTTTAAGTCAAGATTGCGATATACTATCTGTGTTTATAGCCATGACATCACCAACCTTGTAATGAAAATCCCTGATACCACACTTGAGCGACTAAACTCATCTGCTGATTTGGTCGCCATCATCAAAAAACACACCACACTAAAACCTGCTGGGCGTGAGTTTAAGGGTTGCTGTCCTTTTCATGGGGAAAAGACCCCTTCTTTTTATGTCAATCCCCAAACCAATTTATATTACTGTTTTGGCTGTGGCGTCAAGGGCAATCCCATTACGTTTTTACGTGAATTTGAACGCATGTCTTTTAAAGAGGCGGTAGATTATTTGTCCGAACAAACAGGCATCGAAATCCCCAAAGACGATGCCTTCGCCCAAAAAATTCGCTACCCAAAAATCCAAGTGCCTCCAAGGCAGTCGGATTGGTCTGATACAAATACCACGCCAACACCCTCCACTGACCAAGCCACCGCTTTTGTCCCCACTCAGGGCTCAGATGATGAAGTCCTTTACCCCACTCATCAGCCCCATGAGGCATTTGGTGTGGAGCATCATTACCCCAATCATGACCAAAGCACCCATCCAGACATCAGTTCGGTTATCAGCTCAAACATTCATTTTGATGTCCATAAAAATCCTGAGGGTGACCTATATACCTTATTAACAAATGTTGCCAAGTTTTACGAAGCCATGTTACATCAAACACCACTAGCAAAGGCATATTTTGCCTCGCGTGGACTTAGCGAGGTGTCTATTCACACCTTTGGTTTGGGCTATGCACCCTCAGGCTGGCAACACTTAGAACAAGCTTTTCCTCATGACATCGAAGGCTTACGCATACTTGGGCTTGTACGCCCCTCACAAAAGGGGCGAGATTTTGACTTGCTTAGAGAGCGCGTGATTTTCCCCATCAAAGACCGCCAAGGACGTGTCGTTGGTTTTGCAGGAAGAGCACTCGGCGATGAGATGCCAAAATACATCAACTCCTCCGAATCGCCTGTATTTAGCAAACAACACATTCTCTATGGGCTTTATGAGGCAAGACAATCCAAAGCCACCGACTATCTGATGGTAGAGGGTTACATGGATGTTATCGCCCTACATCAGGCAGGCATTTATGGGGCAGTGGCACCCATGGGGACAGCGGCTAATGATAAACAGATTGCTGAACTATTAAAATACAATGACACACTCACGCTGTGCTTTGATGGCGATGGTGCAGGCATGCGTGCCGCTTGGCGTACTTTAGAAGTTGCCATGCCTGTGCTACCTGATGGCAAAACTTTAAAGTTCTTAACCCTGCCTGACGGTCACGACCCTGATACCTACATCAAGGCACATGGGGCAGATGCCATGCGTGAGCAAATGTATCACGCCAAAAGTATGGCAGACTATGCGTATGATGTCCTAAAAAGCCGTCATGATTTGTCGCTACCAGAAAATAAAGCCCGAGCAGTTGCCGAGCTAAAAGAGCTGACCGCTAAGTTGCCCAAGGGGTCTAGTTTTAGATGGTGGCTAAACAGTGATTTTTGGAATCGGTTGAATGGCAAAAAGAATCAAAAGAGCCCTCGTGACACTGCCAATTACAGCCAAGCAATCGACAGCAACACACAGCTTTATTTATGCCTACTCTACTCACCACAAATCATCCAAAACAGCCCGCTGAGCACCCTCTTAACCTGCTCTGGAGTTGCAGAGGCACACCTGCCTTATATGGCACATCTGACACGCCAAGGATTACCCATTCCCGCCCTTCCGAGTTGGCAAGATATTGATGAGGATTTGGCACAACTGGTTGCCACCATTGAGATGATTTTAACCATCCCTCATACGACAATGATGACACCATTTGACATCAATGACAAAACCGCCTCCGCCATCGATGGCAGGGCTCATTTTATCATGGCAACCCTACCCAACGTCCGCCTGCAAAATCATCTGAGTAAGCTGTGGCGTGAGTTTTTTTACCTCAATCAGCATCATTATTTAAGCGAGATGAAACTTTTATTTAATGAGCTTTTATGCCAAAGATTGCAAGAGGTGTTAAAAAAACAAGGCGAAACCGCCAAAAACATCGTCTTATCCGAGATTTATAAACGTCGCCTATACGCACTCATCGAATGGGACAGTCAGCACACCAAAATGGACGTAGCAACCCTCATGGATAAAGGCATTTCTTAAGGCATATATTAATGTCTGCTTGTAAAATTGACAATCACCCAAATCCGCTACACCCACCCAAGCACCCTAAGCCACGCCATACC
>JBHCHC010000145.1:0-10526 GCA_041802645.1 Moraxella sp.
CGATTTTTGGAACGGTGGCTTGTGCTGTTTTTAGAACGATGAATTGTTTATGGAACAGTACCAGACTGCATGGATTGCCGATAGAGCGTGTGATTTGGGTGAATTTTGGCATTCACATCATTTTGGTGTATCATGACGGCATTGCCAAAGCCGACCATGATGATGGACATAAAATGGGAAGCTTAGTTGTTTGTCCATCAGGCATCTGTTTTGACGATAATGATGTTATATTTTAAATTTCATGAGGCAAAAAGCTCATGTTAATGTGGTTGATGGCGATATTTTGAGGTTTACCATGACCCCAAAGGCAAATGGCAGATGTCTTGTGATTGCCATTGACCTAAAATACCGATATCAAAAAAATCACCACGATACACTTGCTTAAAAAGCACCAAAAATCGTGGTGAATTAAATAGTACAGCCTACATCACATCAAGCATGCATCCGCCGCTCATTTTGTGCTGATGATGAATCATCGAACGATATTAAAGGCTGGAAGTGGGGTGCTGATGATGGAGGAATGTTATAAGCTGTCCAAATATTTCTCAGCATCTAATGCTGCCATACAGCCTGTACCTGCTGAAGTAATGGCTTGGCGATAGACATGGTCAGCAACATCGCCACAGGCGAATACGCCCTCGATGCTTGTGGCGGTGGCATTGCCCTCTAAGCCACTTTTGACCACAATGTAACCATCCTTCATCTGTAACTGACCCTCAAAGATGGCGGTGTTTGGAGTGTGTCCGATGGCAACGAACATCCCCATGGCATCGATTTGTTTGCTTGTGCCATCTTTATTTTTCACAATCACGCCAGTGACACCCATGTCATCACCCACCACTTCTTGAACCAGACTGTTCCATTCTATGGTGATGTTGCCGTTTTTAACTTTATCAAAAAGTTGATCTTGCATGATTTTCTCGGCACGTAGCGTATCACGGCGATGAATCAAGGTGACATGGCTGGCGATGTTGGATAAATAAAGAGCTTCCTCTACTGCAGTATTGCCCCCACCAATTACAACAACTTTTTGATTTTTATAAAAAAATCCATCACAAGTGGCACACGCTGACACGCCACGACCCATAAAAGCAGCTTCACTGTCTAGACCCAGATATTGAGCCGTTGCCCCTGTGGCGATGATGAGGGCGTCACAGGTATAAGTTTGCTTGTCGCCTATTAGGATAAAAGGGCGGTTTTGTAAGTTGGCTGTGTGAATGTGGTCATAGATGAGTTCGGTGCCAAAGCGTTCAGCATGTGCCTTCATGTTATCCATGAGTTCATTTCCTGTCAGACCTTCTCGTCCGCCTGTCCAGTTATCAATCTCGGTGGTGGTGGTCAGCTGCCCACCTACTTGAACCCCAGTGATGATAACAGGTTTTAGATTGGCACGAGCAGCGTAAACACCTGCTGAATAGCCTGCTGGTCCTGAACCTAAGATAATAAGTGGATGATGTACGCTCATAAGTTATCCTAAAAATGATGAATACGATAAAAGCCATTATATGAGTCTTTGGCGTTAAATTACAAGCAGTGATGATGAATAATCTTACCACAAAGCATCTAAAATTTTAAACATTGCCATTGGTGTTTTAAAATATAGCAGGGTTTATTTGTCAGATATAAAATAAATGACGATGTAAAATTAAGGTACATTCATTAACTGGTATCCAATCGCTAATCATTTGATTATCATAAAAAATTTTGATAAATCACATCATTATCCGATATAATAGACAGCCTAAAATTACTAAGCCTCCAAATATCATGAGAAAACTACTACAAAACTCAAGTATTGCTGAGATTATCAGTCACATGCCAATCATCAAACGTGTGTTTTTTAGCGTGTTTGGTACCGTGGTGCTTGGGTTTTTGTTCTTATCTTTATTATCCTATAACACCTTAGACCCCGCATGGTCGCACGTGGGCGAAAGACAAGAGATAAGTAATGTCGGAGGGCGATTAGGAGCGTGGCTTGCCGACATTTTGTACGTATTTTTTGGACATGGGACATGGTGGCTGGTACTGGTAATGGTCTATGAGTTGGTACTTCTATGGTGGCGACAATCACAGGTCATGTGGCAGCTTAGGGTGCTCGCCTATGGGTTTTTGTTGGTGTGTTTGAGCGGTCTATTTGCAGGGTGGAGAATGGCAGGTGAGCACCGCACCGCACCACTGGCAGGCGGCGTGATGGGTTTTGAGCTTTATCAAGGATTATCTCATTTGCTTGGTACGGTGACAACGGTGCTATTTTTGATTGCCATTACCGTTATTGTCATGTTGCTCGTTTTTGAGGTGCATCCTGCGGCGATGTTCGGCAGGTTGCTGAGCTGGCTTGGTAATGAAAAATCCACCATCCAAAAAGAATTGGACGCATCACCCAAGCCCGAGGCTACACTTTTTGACATTATGGACGAGGATAAAACCACGCTAACAGCATCACCCACATCACTTCATCCTCGTGAGAACCTCTCTGAATTTTTGCAAACCTCAGGGATTCGTGATGAAGTCATGGCACAACACACCAAACAGCAAGATAGAGCTCAGCATCAGTTTGGTGCCCAAAAGACCAATCAGGTGGAAATCCATGCTAATGAAGTGGTATTAAAAGTTGGTCATCTAAATATCGATGATTCTAACATTAACATGCCTCAAGAGAAGCTCTCTCAGACACTCACACATGATGATGGGCAACAAAGTAGCTTAGCACGTGCACATCAAGAATCCCTAGCATCAGAAAACATCCCTCAACAGAGTGTTAAAAGTACGCATGGCAACCTGCCTGACGATGAACAAGGATTATCACATCCCATTCATGCACCAACATTAAAACCCTCGCCAGAACTTATGAGTCATGAAGCGTTTATTGATGCTCTCAATAAAAATAGCGATGACCCAGCAGAATCTATCTTTGATATTAGGGCAGGCACGACCCATGTGCCTGAACATGAGCATTGGCAGTCTGACAGGATTGAGGGCGGGGCTGATGATGCTTATTTTAAGAGAGCGGATAAAATAGTCTTGGCTGAGCAAAATAAAATGAAGTCTGAGGTGGCATCAGATGAGTCATTTGGGTTAGTCTTGGAGGATGAGGTGGATTTTATGTATCAAAATCATCGCACCAATCAAAACGCCAACATTCGCCAAGATGAGATATTCTCTGATGTGTGGACAAAACTGGGTGATGACTTATCAAGTCTGGATACGGAGGCATCAGACAATGACTTAAAAGCTCCTAAGGTATCGGTAACTGAAGATGATTATGAAAACATTCATGATCATAAAAATCATATCAATGTTTTAGATGGTCAAAAAACTGATGATAAAGACAGCAACGATGATGATGGGCAGATAAAAACAGCTCATCATCACATGGCTGGTCAGGATGAGCGGCAGAATGAATATGTTCTATCATCAGAGGCATCGCTTGTTAATCCGCCAAAATCACGGGCGATGGATACCTTAAGTTATCGCATGAGTCTAACGCCCATTCCTGAATTATCCATTTTGGATAAGCCTGCGTTAGACAAAAAGCCCAGTTATACAGAGCAGGAGCTAGCTCAGCTGTCTGAGCTGCTGGAGATTAAACTAAAAGAATTTAACATCAAAGCAGCGGTGGTCAGTGCCATGGTTGGACCTGTTGTCACACGTTTTGAGGTGGAGCTGGCAGCAGGGATTAAAGCGAGTCGAGTGACGGGGGCAGCCCAGGATTTGGCACGTTCTTTATCTATGGCAAGTTTGCGTGTGGTGGAGGTCATACCAGGCAAGCCCTACATTGGCATTGAGGTGCCTAATAAAAAACGAGAAATGGTCAGGCTTATAGAACTGCTTGATACGCCTGATTATAAGAATCCCAACAAGCAAATCGGCGTTGCCATCGGTAAGGACATCGGCGGCAAAGTGGTGATTGCCGACCTTGCCAAAGCACCGCACATGCTTGTGGCAGGGACGACAGGCTCAGGTAAGTCCGTTTTTGTAAACTCAATCTTACTCTCCATACTCTTAAAATACTCACCTGATGAATTAAAGTTGGTGCTGATTGACCCTAAACAGTTGGAACTTGCCAACTATGGCGACATACCACATCTGCTAACACCCGTCATTACTGACATGACTGAGGCAACAGCAGCACTCACATGGTGTGTCAGTGAGATGGAGAGGCGTTATCAGCTCATGAGTCTGTTACGTGTACGTAAGATTTCAGAATTTAATAAAAAAGTGATGCAGGCAGAGCAGGCAGGCGAGCCGATTTTTGATCCCTTATGGCGAGCTGATGAGAATGTTAGTCTAAAGACAGCACCGAAGCTTAAGCCTTTACCTCTTATCGTCATCGTGGCAGATGAGTTTGCTGATATGATCATGCAGCTGGGTAAGACCGCCGAAGAGCCTATTGTTCGCCTTGCCCAAAAAGCACGAGCAGCGGGCATTCATTTGGTGCTCGCTACCCAAAGACCAACCGTCAATGTTGTGACAGGGCTTATCAAAGCAAACATTCCCTCTCGTGTGGCACTTCGCGTGAACTCAAAAGTAGATAGTCGCACCATCATCGAGGAGGGTGGAGCAGAGAGTATGTTGGGTAATGGCGACATGATGTTCATCGGACCAGGCGAGAACACGCCACAGAGGGTGCATGGAGCATATGTAGATGATGATGAAGTCAATCGTGTTTGTGACGCTTGGCGTGAACGTGGCAGCCCAGATTACATTGATTTATCAAACAGCTATACGTTTGAAGGTGAGGGAACGGGCGAAGGTTTGGGCAAAGGTGGTGACGATGAATATTATCATCAGGCGGTTACCTTTGTGATGGAAAGCCGTAAAGTATCGATTTCTAGCATTCAACGCAAGTTGGGCATCGGCTATAACCGTGCTGCACGCATTGTGGACATGATGGAGGAGGCAGGTTTGGTCAGTCCCATGGACAATAGCGGCAAACGTCAGATTTTGATGTAACTGATGATATCTGGGCAAGTGGTGTATGATGTTATCAGTTGGGTTAAACTGCCCGTGACATAATAACGATGAGATAGATAATGACAATAGGTGTGTTGGTGGTGATTGTTGCCATCTTTTTTGTGCTTGGTAACATCATGAGTTTAAAGCCAAAAATCAGCGAAGTACGTTTGGGTGATATGAGGCTATTTGCTCGTAAAATAGAGCTGCATCCTAAGCTTGTCGCCACTCCCGACTGGCTGGCTCAGCACAAGCAGTCACTTGATGCCAAACCAAGTAGCGGTCAGGGCATGATGGCTCAGTATGCTGTCATGAATGATAAATGGCGACTGCCTGCCAAGCGGCTGTTGTGGACAGGTCAAGATTGGCAAACTGAAGATGGCTCTATCTTTTTCATGCCTGATGCTCCAGAGCCTTTTTTGTCCCACTTAAAAGGGCTGACCACCAAAGCCAATAGCGTGATTTTATATTGGCAAGATGAGCCATACGTGAAGGGTTTTGCCATTAAAGATGAACAGGCGATGAAAAAGATAGAGCAGGAGCTGATGATGTTAAAGGTGTTTTTACAAAGTGTTGGCGATGAGCAGGGGTTATCATCAGCCTCATGGTTGCCAAAATAAATGATGACAGTCTCTTGTGGAACCATAGGTGTATGTAACTGCCCTTTTGAGTATTGTTACCTGTATTTTGGGGATAAAATTGTTAAATTATTAAAATGAACTATTGACAAAATGTCAAAGCCCCCTTATAAAGTGAACATTTTAACATCATTCTTAACATGATAAGATTTGAAAGGCGACCCATGGCACTTCCTAAAAAACCCAGTACACGCACCAAAAATACCGTAAAAGCCAGTAAAACAATAACCAAAACTGCCAAGACAGAGGAGATGATGATATCATCCACCAAAGGCAAATCTTTGGTCATTGTAGAGTCTCCTGCCAAGGCTAAAACGATCAATAAATATCTAGGTTCAGGCTATGTCGTGCGTTCTAGCGTAGGTCATGTGCGTGATTTGCCTGTATCGGGGGCGGGCAAAGTGGATAAAGGGGATGAAACAGGACTAACTCGTGAACAAAAAGCTCATAATGCTCTAATCCGTCGCATGGGGGTGAATCCTGAGCATGACTGGGAGGCACATTATGAAATTCTACCAAACAAAACCAAGGTCATTAAAGAATTAAAGGCACTTGCCAAAGATGCTGATACCATTTATTTGGCAACAGACTTGGATAGAGAAGGGGAGGCGATCGCATGGCATTTAAAAGAGGTGATTGGTGGTGGTGACGCCAAATACAGCCGCGTGGTGTTCAATGAAATCACCAAAGCTGCCATTACCGAGGCGTTTAAGCACCCAACCACACTCAACTACGACCGTGTTAATGCTCAGCAGGCAAGACGGTTTTTGGATCGAGTGGTTGGCTTCATGGTATCGCCTTTGCTTTGGGCAAAAGTGGCGCGTGGCTTATCAGCAGGGCGTGTGCAAAGTGTAGCGACCCGTCTTGTGGTTGAAAAAGAGCGTGAGATTCGTGCTTTTACTCCGACCGAATATTGGCAGATTCATGCAGATACAATAAGCCAAGACAAACAGAGTATTTACTTAGAAGCCCTTCGTCAAAACGGCAAAGAACTGACTCTTGCTAGCCAATCAGAAGCGAATAAAGTGGTGGATATTTTAAAGACAAACCCCTTTGTTGTCTCAGATCGCGACCAAAAACCGACACAGTCCAAGCCATCTGCACCTTATATTACATCCACACTGCAACAGTCGGCAAGCACAAGACTGGGTTTTAATGTCAAAAAAACAATGCTTCTTGCTCAGCGTCTGTATGAGGCAGGTTATATTACCTATATGCGTACCGACAGTACTTTTTTGAGTGTGGACGCATTAAATGGCGTGCGTACATACATCGAGCAAAATTATGGTGCTCAATACCTGCCACAATCCCCAAATGTCTATGGTAATAAACAAAATGCCCAAGAGGCTCACGAGGCGATTCGCCCCTCTGATGTGTCGGTGCTCTCCACACAGCTAAAAGACATGGAGCGAGATGCACAGCGACTTTATGAGCTTATTTGGCGACAATTCGTGGCGTGTCAGATGCTACCTGCTCAGTATCTTGCCATGACTTTGACCGTGTCGGCGGGCAATGTAGAGTTAAAGGCTAAAGGACGTGTCATGACCTTTGATGGCTACACCAAGGCTCAGCCTCCTGCTAAATCTGATGATGTCATCCTGCCTGATGTGAAAGTTGGCGAGAGCTTGACGGTGAACCAGATTATCCCAAGTCAGCATTTTACCAAGCCACCGGCTCGTTACACCGAGGCGAGCCTCGTTAAAGAACTTGAGAAACGTGGCATCGGCAGACCCTCCACTTATGCCTCCATCATCTCTACCATCCAAGAACGAGGCTATGTTCGTACCGAAAATAAACGCTTGTTTGCCGAAAAAATGGGCGATATTGTAACCGACCGCTTAATAGGCAGTTTTCCTGATTTGATGGACTATACCTTTACTGCCAATTTAGAGGACAAGCTTGATGATGTGGCAGATGGACAAGTGAACTACAAAGTGGTGTTGGATGAATTTTACGGTGATTTTAAAGATAAATTAGAAACCGCCAAAGCCAAAGACGGTATGAAGCCTAATGACCCCACAGATGTACCAGACATTCACTGTGACCTGTGTGACCGACCGATGCAGATTCGCACGGGAGGGACGGGTGTATTTTTAGGATGTACAGGCTACAATCTACCACCCAAAGAGCGTTGCAAGGGCACAAAGAACCTGATGGCAGTTGAGGCATTTGCCAGTCAAGCCAGTGATGACGATGATGAAGTGCAAGCGTTATTAACCAAAAAACGCTGCCCCAAATGCCATACCGCCATGGATGGGTATGTTGTTGATGGTGGTCTAAAACTACACGTTTGTGGCAATAACCCTGACTGTGATGGCTACCTGTTAGAGCAGGGCGTGTTCGAGACACAAAAAGGCGTAGATACACCGACCATCGACTGTGATAAATGTGATGGGCAAATGGAGTTAAAAACGGGTCGATTTGGTGCATATTTTGCTTGTCAAAAATGTGACAATACCAGAAAAGTGCTAAAAAATGGCGAGGCAGCACCACCTCGCATGACTGCCATACCCATGCCACATCTGCGTTCACAGCGATTTGATGACCACTATGTGTTACGTGAAGGGGCGGCAGGACTGTTTTTGGCGGCATCTAAATTTCCCAAAATTCGTGAGACTCGTCCGCCTAAGATCATCGAACTTAAAGCCATCGCAGAGGAGCTTGACCCTAAGTTTCACTATATTTTGACTGCACCAGTGACTGATGATGATGGCAACCCAACCATACTGCGATGGTCCCGTAAAAATGCTGAGCAATACATCGGTTCAGAAAAAGATGGTAAAGCGACGAAATTTGCACTTGTATGGAGGAATGGGGTGTGGGTGAATGGCTAAAATGAAAAGATTAGTGGTACTCGTTGATGCAGATGATGCCTCTCATAAATCCATCGTTCTGGTATCACAAGAGTTGTCAGATATGGCGTGCAATCGTCAAGCATGTCTAGGGTGATTGAAGTGGTGAAATGAAGAAGATGGTAAATCAACCCATTATTTGTATGTTTGGTATGAGGTATCTTTAAATCACACCATCACATTAATTTAGCAGTTTGCCTACACCACAAGCAAAGATGTTTGGCATGATGCTTGTCATCAATGTCATGAATTTGCTGAACGAAAGGGTGTTGGATGGCATTTGTATCATATCAAGCGACAGTGATTTTTATTGTATGTTCTGCCGATCGATGGTGTATGCGTTGGTGTCAAGCAAGCATCAAATGTGTTTATGATGCTTGCAAAAAATTTATCCATATTGAATGTGTAATGAATGACCATTTAAAAACACCAATGGCGAATTAATGGAGATATCAGGAGATGTTGCCAAAATCTACTGATTTAAGGCAGTACATAAAATGTGACACATGAGTACCCCTCCTATAAAAACACAAATATGTTTCAACATTGCAAAATCTTAAAAACTTAGATATCAAAACTTAACATTAATCTGTAAAATAAGGATAAAAAATGACACCCAATCATCTACGTCTTTTAAGTTTTTTAGAAGGCGTTTCTTTTGTTGTGTTATTATTCATCGCCATGCCTCTTAAATATAAATTTAACCAACCATTCTTGGTTCCTTATGCAGGCATGGCTCATGGCGTGCTATTTATTGCATTTATTGTGGTGCTACTTGTGGTGTGTCAAATAAAAGGTTGGTCATTAAAGGTGTTTTTGATGGGACTGATTGCATCGATTGTGCCATTTGCTCCATTTTGGTTTGAGAGGTATATTCGTCGCTTGACTGTGGTGGAAGAAGAGTCAATAGAAGATGAATAGATGAGCATCACAATCTCAATAAAGCACCCCTAAATCATGATGAGATTTAGGGGTGCTTTATGAAAAGTAGATTTGGCGGTGATGGAGTAATCCAAACTTTATTGATAAGCTATTGATTTTAAATTAAAAATATTAAAGATATTGTAAAATATACCAACAATTATACCAACAAAATAAAATGTACCCCATTTTTGGATCTGATTTTTATAAATCTAGTTAACAATAATTAGCTATATTTTTATTAATTTTTTTAAAATATAGTTAATTTTTTATTGATAATATTTCCTAAGCATGGGTAATTGCATCCCCATTTGTGTCAGATGTAAACATAAATCTGAATTGAAATAAGTAATTGGCTAATACCGATAAAACAACTTTAAAATCAGACAAGATATATATCATCAATAAAAAACCATTTTTTACCTTACTGGCAGATAGCTAAAATCTGCAAGGTATTTGTGGTAATTGTTATCGACATTAGCGGAGACTTTCTGTTTTCAAAGCTTCATTTTATCAAAGCCCTGCTTTTCAAGCAAAGCAATCGGGTTGTTGCTTTTTAAAAATTTGTATTTGAACTCATCAGCATTAACCGCATCAAAGACTCTAAACAAACCTTGGCTATTTCTCAATTCGTCACAAGCAAGCACTAATTCATCTTCAAAATTCAATGCCTGTTGCAAAATACCTTTGAGCCGACCACCTTGTTTTAAAAAGGCAAGATTAGCATTAAAGCGTGCGATATTGCTCTGTGATTGAGCGGTATCGGTATCATAGACCACGAACACAGCAGTATTGGAATTAAACTTTCTTGCAATTTTCTGTACGTCTTTATCCCATAAATTAAAAATTTGGATTTTGCCGATGACATTCAGCTTTTTTAATAAGTATTCTTCGGTTTGCCCTTCTACAAGAATTAGATAATTTTGCATAGCCCACCTTATTCATCAAACAACAAATCATCAATCGCCGTGGTGTCAGGCAGTGTGCAAAATACATCGTTTTTGACGTAGTTAAGTAGCTTCCTATCGTTCTTTTTGAACATAGTCTCAGGCTGGACAAATTGGCTATACTCATCATCTTTCTGCAAGAATACATAGCTGTGAATGGGTAAATTCATGTCCAAAATATCATAATTGTGCGTAGTATAAAAAAACTGGCTGTC
>JBHCHC010000146.1:0-2912 GCA_041802645.1 Moraxella sp.
CATCAATAATGAGGTGCAAATTGTGGTAGGTACACACGCTTTATTTCAAGAGGGCGTCACCTTTGCTAAATTAGGACTGGTTATCATCGATGAGCAGCACCGTTTTGGGGTGGAACAACGATTAAAATTAATCAATAAAGGGGTGGCAAATAGCACCCCGCATCAACTTGCCATGACTGCCACGCCCATTCCACGCACGCTTGCGATGAGCATGTATGGCGACATGGATGTCTCAGTGATAGATGAGCTACCCCCAAACCGTACGCCTGTGACCACTGTGACCATCAATCGAGACCGTCGTGATGAAGTGATAGAGCGAGTTCGGGTAAATTGCAAAGATGGCAAGCAAGCCTATTGGGTCTGCCCATTGGTTGAAGAGTCCTCAACATTAGACGCTCAGTCGGCAGAGATGCTCTATGAAGATTTATGCAAAAGACTTGATATACCCATCGGCTTGGTGCATGGTAGGATGAAGGCGGCTGATAAGCAAGCAGTCATGACTGATTTTAAAAATGGTGATATTGCACTGCTGGTCGCCACCACCGTGATAGAGGTGGGAGTGGATGTGCCAAATGCTTCTTTGATGGTCATCGAAAATGCCGAACGACTGGGCTTATCACAGTTACATCAGCTGCGTGGGCGAGTGGGACGTGGCTCAGAAAAATCATTTTGCGTGCTACTGTATCAACTGCCTCTATCCCCTACAGGAATAGAGCGTCTAAACATTCTTCGGGACAGTGCTGATGGTTTTGTCATCGCCCAAAAGGATTTGGAACTTCGTGGCGCGGGCGAGTTGCTCGGCAGGCGTCAGACGGGGGATATGGGTTATTATTTGGCAGACATCATTAGGGATGAAAGACTGTTAGAAGTTGCCCAGAAACTCGCCCATCACCTCATTGCTTCTCCACATAAAGCTGCCTTAACCCAAGCCATGATGAATTTATGGCTCAAAGACAGCAAGGGCTTTGTGGGAGCGTGATACACTAAATGTACACTTTGTATTATTGATAAAAGCTGGCGGGCTTGTTACAATGACAGTCTTTATTTCTCATCTAAGCAAGCATTCATGAAATTATCCCCCATTGTCGCTGCCATTGGTGCAGCTGTCCTTGTTGTCATTGGATTTTTGGTAGGTAAATCATCAAGCACTACCCATAAAGCACCTAACGCCGCCCAATCCAGTCAAGAATCTGATGCTCAACCAGTGCCTGCTGTCAGTATGGCGGTGGAAGCGGTCAATCCAGAGCCTACCCAGATTGATGATAATTTGTCCGCTAGCGGTGTGGTGCAACCTAAGTCTGTTGCTGAAATTAGCTCAAAAACACAGGGAGTGATAGAGCAGGTGTTGGTAGATGTGGGTGATGCCGTCAGAGCGGGGCAGACCTTGGCTATTTTAGATGATAGCACAATGATGGATAATGTCACACAGGCTCGTGCTGATTTTGAGAGTGCCAAAGCAGCACTCGCTCAGGCCCGTGCTGATTTGGCTCGGGTTGAACCCTTGTTAAAAATAGATGCCATCAGTCGTCAGCAAGTGGACAGCTATCGTACAGCACTCGCTCAAGCAGTAGCAAATCACCACGCCAGTCAAGCACGCTTAAACACCGCCCAAAAAACATTAAAGGATACGCACATTAAGACATCTGTCTCAGGCGTGATTAGTGCAAAAACTGCTCAGGTGGGCATGAGTGCAGCGGGTTCATTATTTACCATCATCAAAAACAACCAACTAGAATGGCAAGCCACCATCAATCCTGCATTGGCCAGTCAAATCAGACAAGGCATGACCGCTCACATTAGTGTTGGCGATGAGGTTGTTACAGGGGTGGTGTCACATTTGTCACCAACGGCTAACCAAGGGCGTGAACTTATTGTCCATGTGAACCTGCCTTATCATCCTGCCTTAAAAGCAGGTATGTATCAGATGGGTAAGTTTATTCTAGGACAAACTAATGCCTTTACCATTCCTATTACAGCCGTCATGAATACGGACGGTTATGACTATGTGTGGCGATTGGTTAAGACCGATAAGTCGGATATTTATCAAGTAAAACGCCAAAAAATCACCATCCTAGACCGTCAAAATGACCGCATGGCGACAGATTTATCGCCTGATGTGTTGATTGTGGCAAGTGGCGTTAACTTTTTATCTGATGATGAATGGGTGAAAGTTGCCACCATTGCTACTCAGTCATCTCATGCTACCACATCAAATGGTAGTGATAATGAGAAGGGGCAATGATGAATTTTTCGGCTTATTCCATCAAAAACCCTTTAGTGGCGACCCTGTTATTTAGTTTGCTTGTCTTGCTTGGAATATTTGGCTTTCGCGAGATGAAAGTGCAGAATTTTCCTGATATTGACTTTCCAGTCGTTGTTACCACCATCACTTTAAATGGGGCGACCCCTGACCAGCTTGAAAATGACATTGCCAAAAAAGTAGAAAATAAACTGGCTAATATTGAAGGTGTTAAAAACTTACGCACCACTTTGCAAACAGGCGTGGTTACAGTCATGACCGAATTTGAGCTTGAAAAAGATGTCAATGAGGCCTTAGATGACGTACGTTCAGCGGTCAGTGAAGTCCAAGGTGACCTACCTGCTGCTGCGGACTCGCCCATCATTGCTAAGGCTTCTACATCAGGCTTTCCTGTGGTGACCTACTCGGTATCATCTGATCGTATGAGCACAGGGGAGTTGTCGTGGTTCGTGGATGATACCTTGACTCGCAGGCTCTCTAATATTCAAGGTGTGGGAAGTATTGCCAGAATCGGTGGCATAGAACGTCAAATTCACGTTCTGCCCAATCCTGATTTACTCTCCTCGCTTAGCCTGCCCATCAGCCAGTTATCACAGCAGATTTATGCTAAATGGCAAGACACCTCAGGGGGTGAAGCTAAGGTGGGCAATCA
>JBHCHC010000147.1:0-19329 GCA_041802645.1 Moraxella sp.
GTGCCAGAGAAATACTAAAAATTCGCGAGCGCCTAAACCGCATCCTTGCTGATCGTACAGGTCAGCCTTTGGAGAAAGTTGAACGTGATGTAGAGCGTGACTATTGGCTAGATGCCAATGAAGCCAAAGATTATGGCTTGGTGGATGCGGTGCTTGAAAAGCGTGCTGTATAAGATGATTTAAAAATAAGTGATGAAAAGGCATTGTTAAAAAGTTGATGATGGACTACACACATGCATCCGTTAAGTGCTATGACTTGATGTAAGAGGTGCATGATGTTTTTTTATGACCATTCATTAAAATACATCAATCATTAACAATGCCTAAAAAGCATGAAGGAGTTGGGGTTTATCAACAACCGCCATTCATGTATTAATAAATTAGGAAAACCGATGACTAAGACCAAAGAGCCTTGCTGTGCCTTTTGTGGTAAGAAAAAAAGTGAAGTAAAAAAACTTATCGCTGGCATGGATGAGAATACCAATATTTGCAATGAGTGCGTGGAGCTGTGTGGTGACATGCTTGGCGGTGTGGATACAAACACCAAGGGCGGCTCAGCCAAAAAAGACAGTCAAGCCAGTACCAAAAAAACCAAGACAGATGATAAGGACTGGGCAACAGCAGTGTTGCCAAAGCCCAAAGAGATTCGCGAACATTTGGATGAATATGTCATTGGGCAAGATACCGCCAAAAAGGCTTTGTCAGTGGCGGTTTATAATCATTACAAACGTTTAAAAGTACGTGCTGATGACAAGGTGTCGCCTGTAGAGCTGACCAAGAGCAACATCCTACTCATTGGACCGACAGGTTCAGGCAAGACACTGTTGGCTCAGACACTTGCCAAAATGTTAGATGTGCCTTTTGCCATGGCGGATGCAACCACGCTTACTGAGGCAGGCTATGTGGGTGAGGACGTGGAGAACATCGTACAAAAACTGCTGCAGTCAGCAGATTATGATGTGGAACGCACGCAGCGTGGCATCATTTATATTGATGAGATTGATAAAATCAGCAAAAAAGGGGAAAACATTTCCATCACCAGAGATGTCTCGGGTGAAGGTGTGCAACAAGCCTTGTTAAAGCTGATTGAAGGTACGGTTGCCAACATTCCTCCACAAGGAGGTCGTAAGCATCCCAATCAAGAGATGATTCAAGTCGACACCAGTAATATTTTGATGATTGTTGGTGGAGCATTTGCAGGACTTGACCGTATCATCCAGCAACGTACCGAGAAAACAGGCATTGGTTTTAATGCTGATGTTAAAGCCCAAGAAGACAATAAAATCAGCGAACTCTTTAAAGAGGTTGAGCCTGAAGATTTGATAAAATTTGGGCTAATTCCTGAACTGATTGGGCGACTGCCTGTCATCGCCACCTTAGATGAGCTTGATGAAGAGGCTCTCATTCAAATCTTAACTGAGCCTAAGAATGCCCTGACCAAACAGTACGAATATCTCTTTGATATGGAAGGGGTTAAATTAAGCTTTGAATCAGAGGCACTTTTGGCGGTTGCCAAGCAAGCGATGAAGCGTAAAACAGGAGCCAGAGGATTGCGTTCCATCATAGAAAATGCCCTGCTTGATACCATGTATGAACTGCCAAGCATGACAGAAGATACCAAAGAGGTGGTGGTCACGCGTGCGGTGATTGAAGAGGGTCAGGAGCCTATCCTAAAATAACAAAATTGCTGTTATTGGCGGCTCTTACATCTTGAAGATGTGTCAAAAAGTCAGTTAGCGTGTGTCACACCATTTAACCGCTGCCCAATCACTTTTTAGAGTACAAAAACAAAAGACGGACAAAGGTTCGTCTTTTGTTTTTATTTGGGTTGGACGGAGCGATGACTGGGTTTAAAAAAGTGACCGATAAGTCAATGTTACAAAATGGTCATGATTCTGATGAAATGATTGTGATATAGTAAGAACGCATTACCATGCCGATAAAGGACTGACAGATAGAGGACGTCAAAACCTTGTATGCTTAAATTCAGGTTCTGGTTTTGAGCCTGTGGCATGAGTAAAGATGAAACCACCCAATCCACCGAGTAACAACAGGAGCAATCATGATTTATAGTGGAAAATCGATACAAGTCAGCCGACTAGATGGCGACATTGTCAAATTTCATTTTAACAACGACAGTCAAAGCGTCAATAAATTTGACCAAGCCACTAATGAAGAATTCAAACAGGCGGTAACTGCCTTAGAAGAAAATGCCAGCAGCATTAAAGGCTTGATTGTCACCTCGGGCAAAAAAGTGTTTATTGCAGGTGCGGACATCACCGAGTTTGTTGCTTATTTCAAAAAACCTGAAGAGGCTCTTGAAAGTTGGTTGCTAGACATTAATGATGTGTTTAATCGCTTCGAGGATTTGCCATTTCCTAAGGTCTGTGCCATTAATGGAGCGGCACTTGGTGGTGGCTGCGAGATGACATTGGTTTGTGAGTACCGTGTCATGGGAGAGTCTGCACAAATTGGCCTGCCTGAGACCAAGCTTGGTATTTTCCCAGGTTTTGGTGGTTCGGTGCGTACGCCACGTATTATTGGGGTTGATAACGCACTAGAAATCATCGCCACAGGTAATACCCTAAAGCCCGCCGATGCCCTGACCATAGGCTTGGTCGATGCGGTAGTGGCTGATGACAATGTGGAGCAGTCAGCACTGGATTTGGTCAAAAAATGCATCCATGGTGAATTAGACTGGCAGGCTAAGCGAGCGGAAAAGCTAGAGCCTGTCAAATTAAATAAGACCGAACAAGCCATGGCATTCAACTCAGCTAAAGGCATGATTTTTGCCAAAGCCAACCCCAAGCATTATCCTGCTGTGGCATTTGCTGTAGATGCCATTGAACGTCATGCCAATTTAGGTCGCGATGAGGCAATTAAGATAGAGGCGGGCAACTTTGCCAAATCTGCTACCACACCCCAAGCGGCGGCACTTGTGGGTGTATTTCTAAGTGATCAATTGGTCAAGAAGAGTGCCAAAGACCACAGCAAAAATGCCCATGACATCAATGAAATGGCAGTATTGGGAGCGGGAATCATGGGCGGTGGCATCGCTTATCAAGCTGCTGTCAAGGGTCTGCCCATCATCATGAAAGACATCAAACCTGAGCAACTTGACCTTGGCATGAATGAAGCCAGTAAACTGCTGTCAAAAGAAGTAGAACGTGGCAAAATTAACGCAAGCAAGATGGGTGCCACCTTATCAAAAATTCGCCCAACCCTAAACTATGGTGATTTTGGTACGCCAGACATTGTCATTGAGGCAGTGGTTGAAAACGAAAAAATCAAAAAAGCGGTACTTAGCGAGACCGAAAGTTTGATTAAAGAAACCGCCATTTTAGCTTCTAACACGTCTACCATCAGTATCAGTGAACTTGCCACCGCCCTAAAACGCCCTGAAAATTTTGTGGGCATGCATTTTTTTAACCCTGTGCATCGAATGCCTTTGGTGGAGATTATTCGTGGTGAAAAAACGAGCGACGAAGCAGTTGCTACGACGGTTGCACTTGCTCAAAAAATGGGTAAAACACCCATCGTGGTCAATGACTGTCCTGGTTTCTTGGTAAATCGTGTGCTGTTCCCATACTTTGGTGCGTTCGATTTGCTGGTTAAGCACGGGGCGGATTTTGCTAGAATTGATAAGGTCATGGAGAAGTTTGGGTGGCCGATGGGACCTGCCTATCTACTAGACGTGGTAGGTATTGATACAGGTGTCCATGCAAGTGCTGTGATGGCAGAGGGTTTCCCTGACCGCATGAGTGTGAATTACAAAACTGCCACTCAGGTGATGTTTGATAGCAATCGTCTTGGACAGAAAAACGGCACAGGCTTTTATAAGTACGAAACTGATAAAAAAGGCAAGCCCAAAAAAAGCATCGACCCAGAGGCCTATGAGCTGCTGAAGTCAGTACAAGATAAGAGCAAAGAGTTCGATGAGCAAGAAATTATTGACCGCTTGATGGTGGCATTTTGTAATGAGACCGTGCGTTGCCTAGAGGATAACATCGTGGCAAGTGCAAGCGAGGCAGACATGGCGATGTTGATGGGGCTTGGATTCCCTCCGTTTCGTGGTGGACCCTGTCGTTACATCGACCAAGTGGGTGTAAGTCAATTTGTTGCTTTGTGTGATAAATATGCACATCTTGGCAAAGCCTATGAAGCCCCACAACTGCTCAAAGACATGGCAGAGCGTGGCGAGACGTTTTATCAATAATTAAAATTTTAAGGAAAAAACCATGACAACATTAAATCCTACTGATGTGGTTATCGTGGACGGTGTGCGTACCGCCATGGGTAAATCCAAAAACGGCATGTTTCGCCATGTGCGAGCCGAGACTTTGTCTGCTGAACTGATGAAGGCGCTCATCAAGCGAAATGACTTTGATCCCAATGATATCGAAGACGTGATTTGGGGCTGTGTCAACCAAACCTTGGAGCAAGGCTGGAACATCGGTCGTCATGCCAGTCTTTTGGCGGGTATCCCCAAGCATGTCGCTGGTCAGACCATCAACCGCTTGTGTGGGTCATCGATGCAAGCCCTACACACCGCTGCTGCTCAAATCATGACACATCAAGGCGATATTTTCATTATCGGTGGTGTTGAGCACATGGGTCACGTTGCCATGATGCATGGCGTGGACATCAATCCAAGTGCATCAAAGAGAATTGCCAAGGCATCTAATATGATGGGTCTGACTGCCGAAATGTTGGGGCGAATGAATGACATCAGCCGAGAAGAGCAAGATGCGTTTGCCCTAAGTTCGCACCTAAAAGCCACTCGTGCTACCCAAGAGGGCAAGTTTGACAAAGAAATTGTTGGTGTAGAAGGGCATGATGAAGCGGGTAACTTGCAACTGTGTACAGTCGATGAGGTCATTCGTTTTGATGCTAATTTAGAAAGTTTGCAAAAATTAAAACCTGTATTTGACCCTGCTAATGGAACAGTTACCGCAGGTTCGTCATCTGCCTTATCGGATGGAGCTTCTGCCATGCTTGTCATGTCTGCCCAAAAAGCCAAAGATTTGGGATTGACACCAAGAGCTAAGATTCGTTCTATGGCAGTGGCAGGCTGCGATGCGGCAATTATGGGTTACGGTCCTGTGCCCGCCACTCAAAAAGCCTTAAAACGAGCAGGTCTGTCTATCAATGATATCGAGACCGTGGAGCTAAATGAGGCATTTGCCGCCCAAGGATTGTCGGTGCTCAAAGGCTTGGGGCTTTATGATAAACAAGATATTGTCAATCACAACGGCGGTGCGATTGCACTTGGACATCCTTTGGGCTGTTCTGGAGCGAGAATCACCACCACGCTTTTGAATGTCATGGAGCAACAAGATACCCAAGTCGGACTTGCCACCATGTGTATTGGACTGGGTCAAGGGATTTCAACCATCATCGAACGTGTGTGATGAGGGATTGACCAACAAAGCCATTTTCTGATTTGAAAATGGCTTTCTTTTTTGGGGTGATACAGATGCCAAATGCAATCAATAAAGGGTTCTACATCGCTGCATCAGTGGGTGACTTGAATGCTGGGTGATGGACTAAAACCGTCGATTGATGGATAAAAATACTTGTGTGTTCTTGCTGTCATGAGCAAAATGGTTGCTGTCAATGCGGTCAAAGCGTAAATGTAGACTGGGATAATGTCCCCGATAGTGGAAATTCTGATGCCAAATGCTGTGTTCGGTATGATAGCGAATGTCAGCACGTTTGATGTTAAAAAAATCTACCTCCTGATACGTGCGTCTGCCCATGCCCATATAATGGCTTGTGCCAAAATTGCCCCATCTTCTGTCAAGCCCAAAAAATAGCATGCTCTGATGATAGCTTTCGCTAGGCTCTTGGGCGTCGTCATTAACAAGACCAATCCCGACATAGTAATGGTGGCGACCTTGACGGCTAAGGCTTGTTGTGATGGATTGGCTGTTACCATCTAAAAATGAGCGAGTATCATGACGTTTTTTGGCAAGGTCTAACCCAACTTCGCCCTGATAAGCCGTATTAAATCTCTCATGGGCGGTCAGCCTTATTCCTGTGATGTCCGAATAAGGGTCATGACCAAAGTAGCGTGTCTGGTGATAGATGCTTGCCCCTAACTGTCTATCATAGCTTCGATGATATAAAGTAGGGGCGACTTCAATGATGACGTCATCATAATCTTGATTATCCCAATAATATTTTCCATGAATTGAAGCGGTCATGCCGAGGGCGAGCTGATCCTTGAGATGATGCTCTTTTGAGAGTTTGGCAAAATAACCCACGCCATGAGCGGATTCTGCATGAGGCAGATGCCATCCCTGATATTGTGTGGTGGTTGGGGCGTTATTGACATTATCATCATCTAAGTAGCGTAGTGACAATCGAGTGGTAGGCTTGTGAAAGCTGTCCAGTTGTTCTTTTAGGCTTGTTGTTATATTAGGAGGTAAGGTTGGGTCTGTTTGTGCAACAGTAAACTCTTCTTTGGCGGTATGCCATTGATGATTGGTAAGATAGGCTAAAATAAGACGAACCCTAATAGGAGTCAGACTTGGGTCGATGCTTAGTATTTGCTGATAATAATGAATCGCTTGTTGGACATCCTGTTTCTCTTGTATGACGGCATGAGCATATAAATACAAAAGCTCATCTTTATGAGGCATGTTGGCGTATGCTGGCAGAAGAACGTGCAAGCCCCGAATGTCATTTCGGTCAATTGCTTGACTGAGCACCTCATTAAATAGGTCGATATCTGCCAATAACTCAGCTTCGGTAATGATTGTGATCGATGGGTCATCATCAGACAGGGTGTTCTGAGTGGTTGGCGGTGCAGCATAAGAGGGCGGGATTTTGCCAAACATCATGTCATCTTTTGGTGTGATGATGGGAGTGTTTGCTGGATGGTTCGCAAATATATTGGGAGAGACACTCATAAGGAGCAGGCCTGACAATAACCTTATTGCCAAGCCTGTCACCTGTGATGGATGTTGTTTCATAAGAACATTCAGTGCCACATCATGGGTTCGATGGCATCATTTTTTCGCACCATATGCCCCCGCAACAGAGCCGTTGGCATTACGATAGGTGCCACCAAGCTCAGCTGCGTTATTGCCATAAAAGCGTCCTGTGGTGCTGATGCCATTGGCATGCGTGCCTGAAAAAGTATTGCCTGTAATGGTGGCAGAGAGAGCGGTAGTGCCAACAGTTCCTGTTAGGTTTTTTGTTCCGTAATTGACATTAAAGCGAGCATCGACCAATCCAATTTGCCCATTTTGTAGGTGAGCAGCACTGCCAGTGTAGGTGGCGGTGCCTGTGGTAGGCATATTGGTAGTTGTCACACCTTGAGCGAACAGATGAGGGGTACCATCAACACCTTCACGGATGTAACCATAACGAGTGTAAGCCAGATTTGAACTGCCACCAACACGATCCATGTTTCCTGCTCTCATGTTTAATTTGCCAACCGTAAAACCAGAAGGAATGAAATCTACTGCCTGACCGTTAATCACCACTTTATTTACCATTGTGGTGTTGGCGGTGGTAGAGACAGTTCCTGCTCTGCTGTTATTCACAGTCATAATACTGCCTTTGATGTTGGCACTGGGGGTTTGAGGCGTGGTAGGCGTAGTGGGGATGGGTGTTGGCGTGGTTGCGACACTACCGCCACTGCTGCCACCACAAGCACTGAGTCCAAATACCGTTACGCAAGCCAAGGGCAGGGCGAATTTTTTCATGAAAGTTCTCCTAGTTGATTCATTGATACAAAATTTAAGCATATGTAAACTATACTTTAATTATTCAATAAAGTAAAGTATTTTTAACAATAAATGATTAGACCCACTGCGAAATAACGATTT
Source organism: Moraxella sp. (assembly GCA_041802645.1). Taxonomy (GTDB): domain Bacteria; phylum Pseudomonadota; class Gammaproteobacteria; order Pseudomonadales; family Moraxellaceae; genus Moraxella. The sequence continues at coordinate 7,839 of JBHCHC010000147.1, forward strand.
TATCATGTTTCTCAAATTTAAAAACCGAGTAAATGTAAGGAGTTGCATAGACAAGATTTTTATTTCGCAGTACATCTATTTTATATAATTTTATATAGTAATGTTGAATTTGGTTTAAGGCAGTATGTTAAAATATGCCTTCAATTTTCTTGCTTATTTTTGATTACTTACTATGTTATTAGCCATCATTGCTATGATTGTCGGCATTGCACTGCTTGTGTATAGTGCCGAGTATTTTATTGAAGGGTCATCCAGCGTTGCCCTAAAATTTGGTATGCCAAAACTGCTTGTGGGGATGCTGGTCATCGGCATCGGCACGTCCGCCCCTGAGATTGTTGTGTCGGTGTTGTCCGCTCTAAATGGCTCTCCAGGTCTGGCACTTGGTAATGCCTACGGCTCTAATATCACCAACATCACACTTGTGCTTGGCGCTACCGCACTCATCAGTCCTTTATTTATCCAAAAATCTTTGGTGAAATCTGACTTTTTGATTCTCATTGCCGTGACTGCTTTGGCAATGTTTCAACTGCTAGATGGGCAAGTGAGTCGCCTAGATGGCGTGGTATTGCTTGGGGGGTTGGCAGTATTTTTGGCGTTTCAGATTTATATGGCAAAAATTGGAAAGTCAGGCAGCGATGACGTGCCTGAAACGGTGAATTTCCATATGGGCAAGGCGATTGCTAAGCTTGTTGGTGGCTTGGTAGTACTTGTACTAAGCTCACGCTTGGTGGTATGGGGTGCGGTGGAGATTGCCAAACTGGCGGGTCTGTCTGAGCTTATCATCGGACTGACCATCGTGGCAGTGGGAACGAGCCTGCCCGAACTTGTATCATCCATCATCGCCGCTCGCAAAGGCGAAGACGAGATGGCACTTGGTAATGTCATCGGCTCGAACATCTTTAATACCTTGGCAGTGGTGGGTGTTCCTGCCATCATCGCTCCTATGGTAGTGGCTCGTGAAGTGGTGAGTCGTGATATGATGGTCATGGCAGGCGTGACGGGGCTTTTGTTTGTGCTGTGTTTGCTTGCTGTGCGTGGCAGTCAAAAGCTCGGGCGTGGCGTGGGAGCATTGCTGCTGTCTATATTTATTGGTTATACGGTGTGGTTGTTTGTAGGTGTATAAATCGAGCATTAACACAGTAGCGACTTTAAAAATACACCCAAGGGCAAGTCATTGTCTTTGGGTGTATTTTTATGATGTTACTAAATCACACGACTAAATCGCCCTGCGTGTTTTTGGCTTAGATACTCATCAAATACCATTGCGACGTTTCGCCCCAGTATTCGACCTTTGGGCAGAATCTGCACACCAGCTTCATCAATCAACACCAGTCCATCCTCTGCCATTTCATGTAGCTGTGCCAATTCTTCACCAAAATAAGTGCGAGCATCAATGCCAAAATGGGCGTTGACCTGAGCAAAATCCAAGCGGTCATGACATAGCAAATTCATGATGACATGATGACGCAATCTGTCTTTATCATTTGCTTTGATGTGCTTGACGGCAGGTAGTGTGCCTGCATCGATGAGGGTCTGATAGTCGCTTAGCTGGGTGGGGTTTTGCAGAATATGATTGCCGATTTGGCTAATGCTACTGACTCCAAAGGCAAGCAAGTCGCACTCGCCTAAGATGGTATAGCCCTGAAAATTACGATGAAGCTTGCCATTTCTTTGGGCTTTGGCAAGACTATCATCGGGTTTGGCGAAGTGGTCAATGCCGATGTATTGATAACCCTCATCTTGTAGGCGGGTTATGATGTTTTTAAACATCATCAGCTTGTCTTTAGGGTTTGGCAAGTCAACATCTTTGATGCGTTTTTGAGAGGGGAATCGCTCGGGCAAATGAGCATAATTAAAGACAGATAAGCGGTCAGGGGCAAGCGTGATGATTTTTTCAACGGTCACTGCCATGCTGTCGATGGTCTGTTTGGGCAAGCCATAGATAAGATCGATGTTAATGGAGTCAAAGCCCAATGCCCGTGATGATTGCATGACGTCACAAATGAGTTCATAAGACTGCACTCGATTGACCGCAATTTGCACATCACTTGCCAAGTCCTGAACACCAAAACTTAGGCGATTGACCCCCAAGTTTTTGAGTGTTGATAGGGTGGTGGCACGCAACTCTCTTGGGTCAATCTCCACAGAATAATCGCCATCAGGGGCAAAATCAAACTCATTCTGCAAAAATTGCCATAATGTCGCCAATTCCTCATCACTTAAAAAAGTTGGTGTGCCACCACCTAAGTGGACTTGCTTAACCACAGAATTGCTTTGGAGTAGGGATTTTTTATGTAGAATTTCTTTAAAAAGATAAGCCAAATAATCGCCTGAATCACTATTTTTCTTAGTAATGATTTTATTGCAACCGCAGTAGTAACACAGGTGGCGGCAAAATGGAATGTGAATGTATAGCGATAAGGGGACGGCAGGGTCTTTTTGGCGTAAAATCGACTCTTCTGTGCCATCGCTAATTGGGCGAAATTCAAGAGCGGTTGGATAGGAGGTGTAGCGGGGACCTTGGCGGTTATATTTTTGGATGAGAGCCTCATCAAAGTTGATGATAAATTGTGCTGAGTTCATGGACGAATCGGTAGACATGACGGCGACCCATGTGAATAAAAAGATGGTGTATTATAACGTGTTTGCAGGTGGTTGTGGGCAAAATTTATGCTGATTTGCCCACAAGGTTTATCCAACTTTGACATCAGCGTCCCAACACATCGACGATATTTAAGTCAAATCCTGACAGGTTGAACTTGGCCGAGCTTGATAAAAGCCTCATGTCTTTGACGCCAAGCTGTCTTAGAATTTGAGCACCAACACCAATGGTGCGATAAGGTTCGCTACTCTCATGCACGCTGATGTTTGATTGGTATTTATCCAGTGCACCACTGATGTCCACTGCTGTGCCACCATCAATCCACACAAACACGCCTTGTTCGCTTTGTCCTATCGTCTCTAAAGCAGAGCGAATGTCCCAGCTTTGTTTGTTTTTGGTATGACCAAACAAATCTTTTAAGGGGCTTAGTGCATGCACACGTACGGTCGCCACGCCCGCTTTTGGGTTGCCTTTGACGAGGGCGATATGAGTCTCATTTGCCCCATATTCTCTAAAACGATAGAGCTTGAACTCTCCAAATTCACTATGAAAGTCTCGCTCATCAATCACCTCCACAGTCTGCTCATGAATCATGCGATAGTGAATCAAATCGGCAATGGTACCGATTTTTAGCCCATGTTCTTGGGCAAAAACTTCCAAATCATCACGACGTGCCATTTCACCATCTGGCTTGATGATTTCACAAATCACCGCCGCAGGTTCTAATCCTGCAAGACGTGCCAAATCACAACCTGCCTCGGTATGACCTGCTCGGTGAAGTACGCCACCTTGTCTTGCCATGATGGGAAAGATGTGTCCTGGCTGGACGATATCGCTTGGCTTGGCAAAGGGGGCGACCGCTGCCTGTATGGTTCTGGCGCGGTCAGCAGCAGAAATGCCTGTGGTCACGCCTTCGCTTGCCTCAATGGAGAGAGTGAAGTTGGTGCTAAACTTTGCTCCATTCTTATCGCTCATCAAGGGTAATTCTAGCTGACGACAGCGTGCCTCTGATAAGGTCAAGCAAACCAGTCCACGAGCATGGGTAATCATAAAGTTAATGTCGGCAGGCTTGACATGAACAGCTGCCATGACGATGTCGCCTTCGTTTTCACGGTCTTCATCGTCCATTAAGATGACCATTCTGCCTGCCTTGATGTCAGCAATGATTTCTTCTGTGGTGTTTAGAGTGATTGCCATGAGATAGCCCATCATAAAAATTTATAGGCTAGATGAGGGCGGATTTGAGTGATTAAAGAGAAGAGCTAAAATATTTTACATAAGACAATGCTGTCATAAAGTGAGCAGGCATGTGCCATAAAAATAAGGGTCATTGCAAATAACCAATTAAAAGGTTGGTATGCTTTGAGTTTGGCTTTAAATACCTGCTTTTAAAAGTGTTTTGTTGCTTTAAAAAGCGTTTCATCATATTTTAAAGTTTGTTACAATAATCCATTATTGTTAAATATCGCCTACCATGAGCAAAACTCGAGCCATCAAACCTCGGCTACCGTCTTTGACCACCACCGATGCCGACCCTGCTTATTTGACAGAGTTTCGCATTCATATGCTTGCTCGCGGACTTGCCACACGCACGCGTAATGCTTACATTAGGGATTTACGCACGTGCATGGCAAGCAATCAAAAACCTTTGACAGATTGGCAAGAGACGGATGTGGCAGCGTGTGTGGTGTTTATGCAAAACCAAGAAAAATCGCCACGTACACAGGCTCGTGTTTTGGCGAGTTTGCGTCAGTTTTTCTTGTGGCAGGTAGGTGAGGGCATGCGTGATGACAATCCTTGTGAGAACATCAAAAACCCCAAGGCTAACAAACCTTTGCCCAAAACTTTATCCGAAGATGATGTCACAAGACTGTTAGATGCTCCTGATTTGACAGCGATTTTGGGGCTTCGTGATAAAGCCATGCTTGAGGTCATGTATGCTTGTGGACTGCGTGTCTCAGAGCTTGTCAATCTGTCGCTTGAGGAGTTAAATCTAAATGCAGGTTGGCTACAAGTGACGGGAAAGGGGGATAAAACCAGACTCATTCCGCTTGGAGAATATGCTCTGAATGCCCTGCAAAGCTATCTTGTCCGCCGTCATGAGCTCATCTCTGGCAAAAGTGGCAAGGTGGGAGGGGGCGAGTGTCAAGCGGTATTTTTAACTGAGCAAGGCGGTTATATGACGCGGCATAACTTTTGGCATTTGATTAAAAAATACGCACTATTGGCAGACATCAATCCCGACATCTCGCCACACACCCTTCGTCATGCTTTTGCCACACACCTGCTCAATCACGGTGCAGATTTGCGTAGCGTTCAGTTATTGCTTGGTCACAGCGACCTATCCACCACCCAAATCTACACCCACGTTGCCACTGCCCGCTTGCAAGCCCTGCATGAAGAACACCACCCTAGGGGATGACCGAGGGTGGTGTTTGAGCTTACTGCTGGATGATATCTGGGTGAGTTCTAACCCTGCTTGTACAACTCTTGCACCACCTGTCCAATCACTCTTATGCCCTTTTCTAAGACATCATCAGGCTGGGCAATGCTCATGCGAATGCACTCATGAGCGTGACGAAAGTCGCTCGTATCCATCCCTACAAAAAAATGCTCACCAGCAATGATGAGTGTGCCTTGCTCTTTTAGCAGCTCATAGAGTGTTTGAGTGCTAACAGGCAGACCCTCGAACCAAATCCATAGAAATATCGCCCCCTCTGGCTTGTGAATTTTTACCTGAGGAAAGTCTTTGAATGCTTGTTTTAGCAAGCTAATGGCAGTATGAGCTTGGCGTAAATAAAAAGGGCGAATTTCTTGTAAAGACAGCTCCTTTAATCTGTCATTGTTAAGTAGTGAAGTGGCAATGCTTGCACCGAAGCGATTAGGGGCAAGATTGATGACGGCGTTTAGGTTGCTGATGGCTTTGATGACATCGGCTTTGGCAATGACGATACCCGTCCGCACGCCAGCGAGTCCCACTTTTGATAAACTAAAACACAAAATGATATTGTCATGCCACACCAAATTCGCCTTGGTGTGAATGATATTGGGAAAGGGCATTCCATAAGCATTATCAATAATCAAGGGAATGTTGTGTGTTTGGGCGATACTGTCAAGCCTTGCCATCTCATCATCAGTCAGGACGTTGCCTGTGGGGTTGGTGGGGCGTGAACAGCAGATGGCTCCGATTTGCCCGTTTTTGAGCTCGGGCAGGGTTTCTAGTGCAGAAAAATCCACTGCATACTTAAAAAACCCTGCTTGGTTGTCATAGTCACACAGTTCAATGTGGGGCTTGACGGCGATGAAGTGATTGCCTTGGATGTGTGCGTCTGCATAGCCGATGTACTCAGGAGCAAGGGGTAATAAGATGGATTTATCCATACTGCCTCCCATGCCATCATCAAATGCTCCACCAAATAAATTGAACAAATAAAAAAAAGCGTTTTGCGAGCCGTTAGTCAGTGCAATGTTATCCTTGCTGATGCCCCAATCATAATGGCGGTTGAAAAAATCCACCAATGCATCGATGAGCTTGGCATCGCCTTGGGGTGTGGAATAGTTGCAGGCACTCTGTAAAAGGATATTTTGACCAGCTTGTGCTTCAATACTATCTTTTAGAACATCCAAATATACGTCATTGACCGATTTGATATCAGCAGGATTGCCTCCGCCGAGCATATTGACGGGCTTGTTACTGGCTAGAGCATTCCCCAAATCGTCCATGAGCTGCAAGATGCCACTGCCTTGAGTAAATTTTTTACCAAACTGTGAAATGTTCATGTCATCATCTGCCAAGTCAAAAACATCATTTTAGCATTTTTGAGCAAGACTGTCTTGTTTTTGCGTGGTTTTTGGGTGGGGGATTGGGTATAATACGGTAGATGTTCTCAAATTTACGACCGATGACCTAGGAAAAACCATGACCACCACCAGAGCCGACCTACAACAAAAAGCCAAGCAGTGGCGAGAAGACATTACTTTTAGCCAAGACGTGCTGGGTAAACCCTTTGATTTTCGTACCACTTGGGGGATTTTTAGCCCAGAAAAGTTAGATGATGGCAGCTTGATGCTTCTTGATTATATCGATTTTCGTGCAGATGATAACAGCATTGACCTAGGTTGTGGTTATGGTGTGCTTGGCATGACGGCAGCTCGTGAATGCACTAATGGTCAGCATATTTTGATAGATAAGGACTTTGTGGCGGTAGAGTACGCCAAGATGAATTGCCAAAAAAACGGCTTGACCAACACCCACGTTCAGCTCTCTAATGGTTTTTATCATGTGGATAAGATTCATCAGTTTAGTCTTGTCATGAGCAATCTGCCTGCTAAGGCAAGCAAAGAACAGCATTATCTGTACCTACTAGATGCCTATGAACGCATGGAAGTTGGTGGGCGGTTTTATGTCGTGACCATCAATGGCTTGCGTGATTTCATGAAACGCTCATTTCATGAAGTCTTTGGCAATGCTGATAAAATCAAGCAGGGCAAAACTTATACGGTAACGCTTGCCATAAAAGAGTGATGAGTCAATTTATGTGTTTATGTCATGGCTAAGTTAAGTTATTATAAAACACATCAGTTATCTCAAAAGTCTTGATTATGCCGAATCAAACCAAGCATATTTTAGTCACTGCGACACGCAGTTAAGGGATACGATTTTAGAACTTTACTCTAAATTTAAAACAGCCATACCTGTTCTTATTTTTAAAGCTGCTCAATCATAGCAGGGTGTTTAGCAGGAAATGAAATGAAAAAACTGGATTTAAAACCCCTTATTGGTTTTGGGCGGATGATTAAATCCTCAACAAATTTTATAAGGAGAGTCCATGACGCACGCCCAAAAATGGCAAAATCTACTCTCAACCGACCGTCTAAAAATTGATGATGGTAAGATCGTGGTTATTGCCAGTCAGACGCCCAATGATGGCGTGAGAAGTGATTTTCATGCTGATTATGACAGAGTGGTGTTCTCTACCAGCTTTCGCAAACTTGGCAGAAAAACCCAAGTCCACCCCTTTGCCAAATCTGACCACACGCACAATCGCCTAACCCACAGTGTAGAGGTGGCAAGCGTGGGACGCAGTCTGGGTAATAGCGTTGGGCTTGGACTGGCTCAAAGAGGACTGCTGCCTGCTCACATCATGGCAGGGGACATCGGCACGTTGGTGCAGGTGGCGTGTTTGGCTCACGACCTAGGCAATCCCCCCTTCGGACATACAGGCGAGGATGCTCTGCGAGAATGGTTTCGCCAACATCCTAAGTATTTACAGTCACTTAGCCAAAAAGAGCGAGCCGACATCACCACCTACGAGGGCAATGCCCACAGCCTACGCATCGCCACTGCCACCGAGATGTACACTCATGCAGGGGGCATGCGTCTGACCTGTGCCAGTCTTGGGGTGCTCATGAAGTATCCGTGGGGAAGTTTAGAAGAGGTAAAATTTAACATCTACCAAAGCGAGATGATGCTCATGCGGGTGGTTGCTGAGCGGTTGGGGCTGGTGGCGTTAGACGTGGATAAGTGGGCAAGACACCCCTTGTCCTATTTGATGGAAGCGGCGGACGATATTTGTTATGCTTTGCTTGACTTAGAAGATGCGGTGGAGCTTGATTTGATTGGCTTTGATGATTTTATCAAAGTGGTCAAGCCGCTATTGGGCGATGATTTTGATAAATACAGCAGCATCCATGACATCAAGCAACGTATTGGAGCCATGCGTGGGCGAGCTATTGGCAAGGCGATTGATGGTGTGGCGGGTCAGTTTTTTGCGTTTCATGATGAGCTGCTACACGGAGAATTTATCCACAAAGACCTGCTTGCTGTTTGCGATAATTCCATCAACGAAACCCTACAAAATGCCAAAAATCTTGCAAAAAATCAGATATTTAACCATCATACTAAGCTCATCACCGAGATAGCCAGCTTTGGCTGTTTGGGACAGATTTTGGATTTAATTGTTCCGGCTGTTCATGCCAAATTAAGCAAGCAAACGCTGTCAGCCAAAAACCACTTGACCTTAAAACTCTTAAAAGATAATCCTATTGGTGATGATGATACGCTATATCAGGGCTACATGAAAGTGTTGGATTTTGTCGGTGGACTGACGGACAATTCAGCAGGGCGATTGGCTCGAGAGTTGTCTGGGGTAGGATTTGGGTGAATGAACATGAAATTTTATGTGCCCTATCATTTTGCCAAACGCCAAAAAGGGAAAATTCCCATGCGTTCTTTGACGGTCAATGAAATTAATCTTGCCAAAAGCGTGTTTGGTGAGCTGATTGATTATGCCCAAACCAAAATCATTAACTATCCTTACATTCCTTGGCAGGCAGATGACATATTTATCGCTCCTAATGGCTGGATATTTGTTGGGGCAAAGCACCATCAGGAAGATTTTGCGTTATGCAGTCAGTCATATAGGCAAGTATTTATTCATGAAATGACTCACGTTTTGCAACATCAGCAAGGGTTGAATGTGTTATGGCGTGGGGCGGTTTTGCAGGCTTTGTATTACTTAAGCTTTAAGATTTATAACCCTTATCGCTATGTGTTTGACAAAAACAAGCGTTTTTGGGATTATAACATTGAGCAACAAGGGCGTATCGCTGAACACATTTATCTGGGTAAGATTCCCAACATCATCAAAAGTAGGTCGAGTCCTCGCCAGATGGAATCTGTCAGATAAACCGCCAATGAAGATGGTTGATTTGTCAAATAGTCGCTGATGGGTCATCACCTTTTCATGACAGAAAATTACCACCAGACAAGAGTATATTCATGACCAAAGAGTATTGGGCAAACCGTTACGACACTCAGCAAACAGGTTGGGATTTAGGAGGGGTATCGCCTCCGCTAAAGGCGTATTTTGATACACTACAAGACAAATCCTTAAGCATTCTCATCGCAGGGGCTGGCAATGCCTATGAGGCGAAGTATTTGCACGACTTGGGATTTACACAGGTTTATGTGTTGGACATTGTGCCATCTGTGCTGGAGAATTTTGCACAAGCCAATCCTGATTTTAACCCCAAGCATCTGATTTGTCATGATTTTTTCAAGATGCATACCTTGGGCATTGTTGAGTTTGACCTCATTGTTGAGCAGACATTTTTGTGTGCCATTGAGCCGCATCGTCGCAAGGATTATGCCCGCCAAATGCATCGATTGTTAGCAACACAAGGACGATTGGTGGGTGTGCTGTTTGATTGTGAGTTTGAACACAGCCCTCCCTATTCGGGGAGTTTGGCAGAATATCAAGCCTTATTTGAGCCGTATTTTAAGACACATGTGATGGAGTCATGTTATAACTCCGTCAAGCCTAGAGCGGGACGAGAGCTGTTCATTAATCTAGAACGTGCAGATGGTTGCCGCGATAATCCCTTTTTGTCAGATTAAATCCAAAATAAAAGAGTGTCATCATGGCTCAAAATATCCCCCTAGCCGAACGTGTTCGTCCTAAGTCGCTGACTGATGTTGTCGGACAGACCCACTTGTTGGGGGAGAATGCTCCGATTGCTCGCATGATTGTCAGTGGTCATCTACCAAGCTTGATTTTGCATGGTGATGCTGGTATTGGTAAGACCACTTTGGCACGTCTGTTGGTTCATGCTCTCGGACGAGAATTTCACTTGCTGTCTGCTCTTGATTTGACGGTCAAAGAGCTTCGTGAACTGATTGATGGTAAGGGTTCTGGCGGCTTAAACTTTGATGCACCTGTACTTTTCATTGATGAAATTCATCGCTTTAATAAAGCTCAGCAAGACGCCCTGCTAGGAGCGGTAGAGTCTGGCAAAATCACACTCATCGGAGCCACCACTGAAAACCCTTCATTTAGTATCAATAACGCTCTACTTTCTCGTTGTCAGGTTTATAAGTTAGAACCCTTAACCGTGGACGAATTGACAGAGGTTCTGCAAAGGGCATTACAAAAAGATAAGTATTTACAAGGCATTCATGTACAGGGCGATGTGTCACAAATTGCCAGCTTAAGCGGAGGGGATGCTCGTAAAGCTTTAAACTTATTAGAAATTGCTTGTCAGCATGCAGATGAGGGTGTACTCACAATTGATGAATCACTGCTACAAACCATTGCTCAGACCGTCCTACCTCGCTATGACAGGGCAGGTGACATGCATTATGACGTGATTTCAGCATTCATTAAGTCGGTGCGTGGCTCAGATGCGGACGCTAGCATCTATTGGCTCGCTCGTATGCTGACCGCTGGCGAGGACCCTGCTTTTATCGCTCGGCGACTGGTCATTTTGGCAAGCGAGGACATCGGACTGGCCAATCCCAACGCACTGCTGCTTGCCGATACCGCTTTGCGTTCGGTGCAGTCCATCGGCATGCCTGAAGCTCGCATCATTCTCTCGGAAGTTACCGTCTATTTGGCGACATCACCCAAATCCAACACAACCTACAAGGCGATCAATGAGGCTTTGGCTTTTGTCAAAAATGACAACTCGCCCGTACCGCTACACCTAAGAAATGGCGTCACCGAACTGATGAAACAGTCGGGTTATGGTGTGGACTATGTATACCCACACGACCATCCGCATCATTATTACCCTCAAGACTATTTGCCTAAGGCTTTGGTGGGCAAACGATTCTACAACTATGGCGATAACCAAAAAGAACAGGGTTCGTTTAATTTTATGGTATGGCTAAAATCGCAAAATCATCACGTCTGACCCGTCTGTATGATGAGCGGGGCAAATGCCCGCTGTTCACTTTGGCTGGTTGCCCCCAAGCATTCGCCTAACTGTTAGCCTCAGATGATGAGTATTTATACAGGCATCAGCTCAATTTTTTGATAATCACATAACGATAGCGACCGTCATTTAAGGTTTCTTGACTGGATAAGGTATGCCCCAAATGACGGCAAA
>JBHCHC010000148.1:0-22440 GCA_041802645.1 Moraxella sp.
ACAAACACGATTACCGTTGCAAGTGGGTCATCTGGCAAAACAACCATACAAGAAGCTGGCAAGCCTTTTGCTTTTTGGCTTGTTACAGCAATGACAAACAGCTCTAGCTCGTTGGTTGTAGGCGGTGGCGATTTGATTATCAACCAAAATGGCAGCGAAATATCATATGTCAATCTAACGAAATTTCCACAAACTCTGATGATAGGAGTGACAGCACTTTGATCAAAATACACAATCAAAAATCAATGCTTTTGGTCGATGGCAAGTACAAAAATCTTGCATTTTTAGAAAAAAAGAGATTGACCGCATATGCTCACTTGTATTATAGCCGTGTCGATTTTAACTATCCCAGCGGAGTGCCAGTGATCGTCTTGGAAGATGGCAAAAATGTTGGCATGTATAGCTGTGTGTCTGATGGGGCAACGATCACTGTATTTGGGGCGATTGACTCAACCGCCGAATGCTATTTGTTTGGTTACCCATCATTTTCAAATCCCACTGGCAAGGCGGGATTGAAGATTTACAGCGAATTAGACGGGCAACTGGTGTTTGACAGCCGACTGTCTTATCTAAACATCATTGGCGTTTGTCAGCCGAACATGACACTTGATACAAGCAAAAAACTTGGTATTTTATTTGCAAATTCGACTTATGTTATTGGGTATCGTGGCGATACTGGCTATGTCAATGACTACGAGGTGAATACAGAATTTTTATGGGAAAAAAGAGGTGATAAATTGTTATATAAACGATACTCGGCTACTAATGGCGTTGCAATAATGTCGTCATACGACAGCAAGCATGGTATGCCGCCTTTTTTGGTGGATTTAACAGGTTTATAGGAGTAAAAAAAAATGACCGATTTACAGGGGCTACACGCCCCTTTTCTTATTTCTTGGCTTGGGGTGTGGCTGTTTGCCTTTTTAGGTGGTCTGGCTAGTGCGTTTATCACCATTGGGGATATTGACCGACGCTTGCGTCATCCCTTTATCGCCAAACCCTTGATTGGCATGACAGCAGGGGTGGTGATTGCCGTATTCATCAATCAAAACGCCGAACCACCACCGCCAACGCTGATTTTTTGGGCGTTTATCGGCTCTATTTGTAGCACGCCCATCATCACAGGCTTTTTGGTGTTTATCAGCGACCAAAAACGCCAAAACGAGCTGTATAAATCAGCTCAAAACAAATTTATTCCTTGGAGTAAAGGGGGTGATGAATGATTATCACGGTTGTAAATGTGGCAATTTGTGGCTTGGCATTGGTACTGGGTATTTATACGTTTGTTAAGCACCTAGATGGCTTTGGCAGGGGCAATACCCCTGCGGTGGATGCATGGCTGGTGTCTGTTGGGACACTAGCTTGGAGTGTGTGGCTGTTAGACAGCATACAGATGGCATTGATGCAAAATAGCTTAGCATCTGATGAGATTGGCTTATCAGTGTTTGGTAATGTCTTGTTGTTTATTTATTGGGCAGGTTCGTTATTGCAAGTGCAAAAACACTGCCTAAAACTTAAATTAAGAAAGCGTAAATTGGAGAGAGTAAAATGAACGAATTAAACTGGATTAAGATTGCACGTGAATACGTCGGCACGAAAGAAATCAAGGGCGTTAAGCACAATCCGATTGTGCTTGAACTGTGGCGGTTAGCTTTTGAAGCCACAAAACAACCGATACCTGCCGTATTTAAAAATGACGAGACCGCTTGGTGCGGTGGCTTTGTGGGCGGTGTGCTGGCTAGGGCAGGACTAGGGCGACATATCCCCAAATCATTTCCCATGGCTCGGGCGTGGCTGACAGCTGGCACTAAGCTTAATAACCCTGCCTATGGGTGCGTGGTGGTGTTTTGGCGGGGCAGTCCAAAGGGTGCAAGTGGTCATGTGGGCTTTTGTGTCGGACAGGACAAGGCAGGCAATCTGATGGTATTGGGTGGTAATCAGTCTGATGCGGTCAATATCAAGCCGTTTAGTCGCTCTCGTGTGCTGGGCTATCGCTGGTGCGGTACGCAAAGCCTGCCCAATACCAGCCGTTTTGCGTTGCCTGTGCTTGCCAGCGATGGTAGAGTAAGTAAGAATGAGGCTTGAAATATTTGTCAAGCTCCGTTTTACTTGCTATAATAGCAAGCATATAGTTTAGTGATTGATGGCAACCACACACAGAATCCACACAAAATCAGATGATTTTTAAAAATATCTATAAAAATCAATGATTTGTGTAAAATAATCGGTGGTCGCCATCTCCACCAAATAAGTTAGTGAATTAAAGCATAAAAAAGACTTAGCTAAGCATTTAGCTAAGTCTTTTTAGCAAAGAAATCTGTATTGAATGATACTTTTCACCAGTATTATCATTGATGTACTTGTTTTATGTCTGTTATTTTGTCAAATTACATTACTTGTCTGTGATTTGACATGGTCTTTTGAGGTCAATCATTTAATCAAACGACCATCAATTGATTTGACAAATACAGTCATCCATCCATTTTCTAAGGATATTTATGAAAATTCATGCCCTATCTGCACTTGGTCTTGCTACTGCACTGCTTGTTGGCTGTGGCAATGACAACACCAACAACCAAGCTGCCGAATCTAAGCCAGCAACCGAACCCACCACCGCTCAAAAAACCTCACAAAACCATTGCTATTAGTGCCATTGTAGAACACCCCTCATTAGATGACATCAGAAAAGGGGTAATTTATGGGTTAGGTCAGCATGGTTATCAAGAAGGTCAGAATTTAACCGTAAACTTCCAATCTGCCCAAGGCAACTTAGCAACCATGGGGCAAATCTCCAAGCAGTTCGCCTCTGACAATCCAGACGCCATCGTTGCCATCAGCACACCCACAGCCCAAAGCCTTGCCGCTGCCACCCAAAGCATCCCACTAATTTATACCGCTGTTTCTGACCCTGTAGCAGCCAAACTCATTGATAATAATAACAAGGCTTTACAAGCGAACATCACAGGTCTATCTAGCCAATTACCGCTAGAACCACAGCTTGACTTATTTACCAAAATCAAGCCTGATGCCAAACGCATCGGATTTGTGTACAGCCCAGGAGAGGCCAATTCAATTTCAATCAAGGAACAGCTAGCTGTAGAGCTGCCCAAGCGTGGAATGACTTTAGTGGATATCCCTGCCAACCGCTCAGCAGATGTTGCTAATGCGACCCGTGCTCTAGAGGGGCGAGCAGACTTAATTTATACCTCTTTGGATAATGGCGTGACATCTGCCATGGAGGCGATGGTGGGTGTTGCCAATGAATTAAAAATTCCTGTCATTACCTCCGATGAATTTGGTGTTCGACGTGGAGCGACAGCAGCCTTGGGAGTGAATGACTTCGACTTTGGTGTTACCACCGCCAAGTTGGTCGCTCAGAGTTTGGATGGTACCAGCCCTGCCGATATCGAGCCTCAAGTCATGAATACGCTTACACTCTATGTCAGTCCGAAGCATGGCGAAAACCAAGGCGTTACTTTAAATGACGAGGTGCTAAAAGACGCCATTAATGTAGATATCACCCCTCGTAAAGAGTAACCTTACTTCAAGATTGATGCTGGGGCAACATTTCCTAGCATCTTTCAAGTCAATCACCCCGTCTAAGTCTTGACATCGTGATTGTCTTAATGCCAATCATTTCGTCTGTGTTGTAGCCCAAGAAACTCAGGCTTTTATTACTGGTGAGATTCAGCAAAACAACCAGAGAATCACATTTCGACAGTTTATGCAGTGCAAAAGCGTGCGAATCCACCCATGCTTTAGTCATAATACCAAAGACAGCTTTGATGTCAAGTCTAAGAGTACCAAGAAAGTCTTAACAACCAATCTTCATTTACCACTTCCATCTTAGCATCACTAACAACAAAAAAGCTTGCCTAAGCAAGCTTTTTATGACCATCAATTTGATGGATTATTCGCTTTGACCAAATTCGCTTGCAAATGCTGCTGCAAAGTCGTCTTTGGCATCTGTACCACTTAGTAATGGGTCAGCGGCAGGTTTGGTATATGCGTCTTCTGTCACGGTAATAACAGGCTCTAGACCACGTTCTGCCAAACGCTGACGGTTTTGATGGTACGCCAAGCCTGTGCCTGCAGGAATCAAACGACCAACCACCACGTTTTCTTTCAGACCAGACAGGTCATCAACTTTACCCATGGTAGCAGCAGCGGTCAAGACGCGTGTGGTCTCTTGGAATGACGCTGCTGAGATGAATGACTCAGTGGCAAGAGAGGCTTTGGTGATGCCTAACAACTGACGCTCATACTGAATCGGGAACTTATCATTGGCAATTAACTCCTCATTGAGTGCACGCACCTTAGTATATTCCACTTGATCGCCTTTAAAGTAGCTAGAATCACCGCCATCAGTAACTTCAACTTTACGCAGCATTTGACGTACAATTACCTCAATGTGCTTATCATTGATTTTTACGCCTTGTAAACGATAAACTTCTTGAACCTCATTGACGATATAATTGGCAAGTGCTGTTTCGCCTTTTAAACGCAAGATGTCATGCGGATTTTGCGGACCATCAGAGACCACCTCTCCACGCTCAACATGCTCACCCTCAAAGACGTTGATTTGACGCCATTTGGGAATGAGTTCTTCATGCTCATTGCCCTGCTCATCGGTGATGACAAAACGGTTTTTACCCTTGGTTTCTTTACCAAATGACACCGTACCACTGACTTCTGCCATGATGGCATGGTCTTTTGGCTTACGAGCTTCGAATAAGTCAGCAACTCGTGGTAGACCACCAGTAATGTCCTTGGTTCCTGATGTGGCTTGTGGCACACGACCCAGAACCGAACCTGCGGTAACTGCCTCACCCTCTGACACACGAATGACTGTCTCAGCGGGTAAGAAATAAACCACTTCGCGTCCGTCAGCAGTGTCTAGAATTATGGCAGGACGCAAATCTTTAGAGAGACTTGGACGATCTTTGGTTGCCAAAATTTCAAATGAACTCATGCCTGTAGTTTCATCAACTTTTACTGTAGCAGTCATGCCATCAGCGATGTCACTAAAACGTGCAGTACCTGCAAACTCTGTGATGATGGGATGAGTATGAGGATCCCATTTAGCAATCACATCACCTGCACCAACCTCGGTACCATCACGCACAAGAATGTTAGAACCATAGGGCACCTTATAACGCTCACGCTCACGACCTTGAGCGTCTGCCACGCCAATCTCTGCCGAGCGAGAAACCACCACCAGATGACCATCACTATGCTCTACAGTTTTCATGTTATGAAAACGCACTGTACCTGCATTACCTACAGATACACTATTATCCACAGATGCCGCCGATGCTGCACCACCCACGTGGAAAGTACGCATCGTCAACTGCGTACCTGGTTCACCGATAGATTGTGCTGCCATTACTCCAACGGATTCGCCGATATTCACAAGATGTCCACGTGCCAAATCACGACCATAGCACTTAGCACATACACCTTGAATGGCTTCACAGGTAATGACTGATCTCACGTACACTTCATCAATGGCATTATTATCAAGCACTTCCACCAAACGCTCGTCAATCAGGGTATTGGCAGCAATAACAACCTCACCTTCATGATTCACCACATCTTTGGCGGTCACACGACCCAAAACACGGTCGCCTAGACGCTCCACAATTTCTCCGCCATCAATCACAGGGGTCATGCGTTGCCCTGCATCTGTGCCACAGTCATCATGGGTAATAACCAAGTCTTGTGCCACATCCACCAAACGGCGAGTCAAATAACCAGAGTTGGCAGTTTTCAAGGCAGTGTCAGCAAGACCTTTACGAGCACCGTGCGTTGAGATAAAGTATTGCAATACCGTCAGACCCTCACGGAAGTTCGCTTTGATCGGTGTTTCGATAATAGAGCCATCAGGCTTTGCCATTAGACCACGCATACCCGCAAGCTGACGAATCTGAGTTGCACTACCACGAGCACCCGAATCTGCCATCATATAGATAGAGTTGAAAGATTTTTCACGCTCAGCTTCGCCTTTACTATTAATCACTTCATCGGTGGATAAGTTATCCATCATTGCATTGGCAATCTTATCACTGGTACGCGACCAAATGTCCACCACTTTGTTGTAGCGTTCACCTGCGGTCACAAAACCGCCCTCAAATTGCTGTTCAATCTCACGCACCTCAGCATCCGCTGTATCCACAATCTCTTTTTTGTTGGGTGGAATGACCATGTCTTCCATACCAATTGAGATGCCCGACAAAGTTGCTTGGGCAAAACCTAGATACATCAAATGGTCAGCAAACAGCACCGATTCTTTTACACCAAGTTTACGATAGCAAGAGTTTAGAAGTTTAGAGATGTTCTTTTTGGTCATCTCTTTATTGCACTCTTCAAATGCCATACCCTCTGGCATGATATTCCAAATCAATAAACGCCCTGCTACTGTGTCCTTGATTTCTGTTTTGGTGGTTTTTTCACGTGTCTTTTCATCCAAAATCGTTTCGGTCACACGCACTTTGATTTTGGCATTGACTGACAAATCATCAGAGCCAATAGCACGCAAAGCTTCATTGACGGTACTAAATACCATGCCCTCGCCTTTGGCGTTAATATGGCTACGGCTAATATAATACAATCCAAGCACGACATCTTGCGATGGTACGATGATTGGCTCACCGTTGGCAGGCGACAAGATGTTATTGGTGGACATCATGAGTGCTCGAGCTTCCAGTTGAGCTTCTAAGGTCAATGGCACGTGTACCGCCATTTGGTCACCGTCAAAGTCAGCGTTGAACGCTGCACACACCAGAGGATGTAGCTGAATGGCTTTGCCTTCAATCAGCACAGGTTCGAAAGCCTGTAGGCCCAAACGGTGTAGCGTTGGTGCACGGTTTAGTAGCACTGGATGCTCGCGAATCACGCTGGCAAGCATGTCCCATACCACAGGTTCTTCACGCTCTACCATTTTTTTAGCAGCCTTGATGGTTTGGGCAATGTTGTTTTGTAATAGTTTGGCATAAGTAAAAGGCTTGAATAATTCTAATGCCATTTTCTTGGGAAGACCACATTGGTGCAGACGAAGTGTTGGACCTACCACAATCACCGAACGCCCTGAATAGTCCACACGTTTACCAAGTAGGTTTTGACGGAAACGACCTTGCTTACCTTTAATCATATCCGCAAGTGACTTCAGTGGACGCTTATTAGAGCCTGTAATGGCACGACCACGGCGACCGTTGTCAAGCAGTGCATCCACCGCTTCTTGCAACATACGCTTCTCATTACGCACGATGATATCAGGGGCGTTTAGCTCTAACAGACGCTTTAAGCGGTTGTTACGGTTGATGACGCGGCGATACAAGTCGTTCAAGTCGGATGTGGCAAAACGACCCCCCTCAAGTGGCACCAGAGGACGCAAATCAGGTGGCAATACAGGTAAAACCGTCATTACCATCCATTCAGGCTTGTTACCTGAATCACGGAACGCTTCTAATAACTGTAAGCGTTTTGACATTTTTTTAAGCTTGGTTTCAGAGCCTGTTTGAGGAATGGTGGCACGCAGCTCATCAATTTCGCCATCAACATCAATGTCTTTTAACAAATCTTGAACAGCTTCTGCACCCATCTTAGCAATGAACTCATCACCATATTGTTCAAGAGCATTAAAATATTGCTCATCATCTAGCAGCTGATATTTCTCAAGACTGGTCATGCCAGGGTCAGTTACGATATAGCTTTCAAAATAAAGTACGCGCTCGATGTCACGCAAGGTGATATCAAGAAGCAGACCGATACGACTTGGCAGAGATTTTAAAAACCAAATATGTGCCACGGGGCTAGCAAGTTCAATATGCCCCATGCGATCACGACGAACCTTGGCGGCAGTTACTTCCACACCACATTTTTCACAAATGATGCCTTGAAATTTGCGACGTTTATACTTACCACACAGACACTCAAAATCTTTGACTGGTCCAAAGATTTTGGCACAGAACAGACCGTCACGCTCAGGTTTGAAAGTGCGATAGTTGATGGTTTCAGGTTTTTTGACTTCGCCATGTGACCATGATTTGATGGTGTCAGGACTCGCCAAAGAAATTTGAATGCTGTCAAATTCTTTTACCCCGCTGTCAGCAGGGCCTTTCATGATGTCTAATAAATCTTTCAAATGACTTCTCCGCTTAGTTTATATGTCATCGCAAGCTTGGCACTTGTCAATCAAGACAAGCACCCTACTTAACAGCAATTACTTTTTTTCTTTTAAATCAATGTTAATGCCTAAAGAACGAATTTCTTTGGTTAAGACATTAAAGGATTCAGGCATGCCAGGATTCATGTACTGCTCACCATCAACGATGTTCTTATACATACGAGTACGACCTTCTACATCGTCTGACTTAACGGTCAGCATTTCTTGCAAGGTGTAGGTTGCACCGTATGCCTCCAATGCCCAGACTTCCATCTCACCAAAACGCTGACCACCAAATTGCGCTTTACCACCAAGTGGTTGTTGTGTGACAAGGCTATACGACCCCGTTGAACGAGCGTGCATCTTATCATCCACCAAGTGGTTCAATTTGAGCATGTACATATAACCGACCGTTACAGGACGGTCAAATTTCTTGCCTGTGCGTCCATCATATAAGATTTGCTGACCTGATTTATTTAACCCTGCCAACTCCAACAACTCTTTGATTTGTGTTTCTTTGGCACCATCAAAGACCGCTGTTCCCATTGGTACGCCAGCACGCAAATTTTCAGACATGGCTAAGATATCTTCATCAGACAAACTATCCAAGTCTACCTGCTCACCACCAACTTTGTTATAAATCTTATCTAAAAATTCACGCAGCTCACTAACCTCAACCTGAGAGCGGAGCATGGCGTTAATCTTATCACCCAATCCACGAGCTGCCATACCAAGATGGGTTTCTAGCACCTGACCAATGTTCATACGTGAAGGTACGCCAAGTGGGTTAAGCACGATGTCCACAGGATTGCCATTTTCATCATAAGGCATATCTTCTACAGGCATGATACGCGAGACAACACCTTTGTTACCATGGCGACCTGCCATCTTGTCCCCAGGCTGAATACGACGTTTCACCGCCAGATACACCTTGACGATTTTTTGTACGCCATGTGCCAAATCATCACCTGCTGTCAATTTGGCTTTTTTCTTAGCAAACTTCTCATCGATTTCTTTTTGTTTATCGGCAAGATACTCAGCAATCTGAGTAAGACGCTCAGAAATCTCTTCTTCGGCAGGCTGAATGTCGAGCAAGGTTTCAAGTGCTAAACTCTCCATATCAGCCGCTGTTAGTACGGTGCCTGCCTTAAAGCCTGCTCCACCACTAACTTTCTTTCCCTCAAGCAATGTGATGATACGCCCACGGGCTGCTGCTTCAAATATCACCAACTCTTCTTTTAAGTCTTTACGATAATCATCAAGCATCGCTTTTTCGATAGCCTTAGCACGGCTGTCTTTTTCCAAGCCATCACGAGTAAAGACTTGTACGTCGATAACCGTGCCTTTGGTGGATGATGGCACACGTAAAGACGTGTCTTTGACATCGGCGGCTTTTTCACCAAAGATAGCACGGAGCAGTTTCTCTTCTGGAGTCAGTTGACTTTCACCTTTTGGTGTGACTTTACCCACCAAAATATCCCCTGCATCAACCTCTGCCCCAATATAAACAATACCCGCCTCATCTAGATTGGCAAGAGCAGCCTCGCCCACATTGGGAATGTCGCCTGTGATTTCCTCAGGTCCAAGCTTAGTATCACGTGCCACACAAGTCAGCTCTTGGATGTGGATGGTGGTAAAACGGTCTTCTTGCACCACACGCTCGGACAATAAAATAGAGTCTTCAAAGTTATAGCCATTCCACGGCATAAACGCCACACGCATGTTTTGACCCAAAGCCAACTCACCCAAGTCAGTAGAAGGACCATCTGCTAAGATATCACCACGAGCAATCACATCGCCTGCATTGACAATAATACGCTGATTGATACAAGTATTCTGGTTAGAACGGGTATATTTAATAAGATTATAAATATCAATCCCCGCTTCACCTGCCGTCATTTCAGATTCATTGACACGCACAATGATTCGGCTAGCGTCCACCTCCTCAATCACCCCGCCACGCTTGGCTACCACACAAACACCACTGTCACGTGCCACGTGACGCTCCATGCCTGTACCCACAAGTGGCTTGTCAGCACGTAAAGTTGGCACGGCTTGACGCTGCATGTTAGAACCCATCAAAGCACGGTTAGCGTCATCATGTTCCAAGAAAGGAATCAATGACGCTGCCACCGACACCACTTGGCGAGGCGAAACATCCATGTGCGTGACTTTCTCAGGACTCATACGTACCGATTCGCCATGATAACGTACCATGACCATCTCTTCGGTTAATTCACCGTTGTCATTCATAGGCGAGTCTGCTTGAGCGATGACCATGCCCACCTCTTCGATGGCAGACACATACTCAATATCATCGGTCACACGACCATCCACCACACGGCGGTAGGGCGTCTCTAGGAAGCCAAAATTATTGGTTTTGGCAAATACTGCCAAAGAGTTAATCAAACCAATGTTTGGACCTTCAGGCGTTTCAATCGGACAAACACGTCCATAATGGGTGGTGTGTACGTCACGCACCTCAAAGCCTGCACGTTCACGTGTTAACCCACCAGGGCCCAAAGCTGAAACACGGCGTTTATGCGTGATTTCTGATAATGGGTTATTTTGGTCCATAAACTGAGACAATTGACTAGAACCAAAAAATTCTTTAATAGACGCTGCCACAGGTTTGGAGTTAATTAAATCTTGAGGTGACAGATTGTCTGATTCAGCGGCGGTCAGACGCTCTTTAACAGCACGCTCAACACGAGCTAAACCAATACGGAATTGGTTTTCGGTCATCTCACCAACTGAACGGATACGACGATTGCCCAAATGATCAATGTCATCAACTTCCCCACGACCATTGCGAATCTCAATGAGTTCTTTTAGCACATCGATGATGTCTTGATTAGACAAAACACCCTGTTCACGCTGCACATCAAGGCTGTCACTCTCGACAAAATCACGACCCAGACGGCGGTTAAACTTCATGCGACCAACATTTGACAAGTCATAGCGTTCATGACTAAAGAACATGCTTTCAAAGAGTTTTTCAGCAGTCTCTAGGGTTGGTGGCTCACCAGGACGCATGACTTTATAGATCTCAATAAGGGCCTCTTCACGTGTGGTGATGGTGTCGGCACGCAAAGTGTCAGCGATATAAGAGCCATGATCAATGTCATTGGTGAATAATATTTTAAAGCCTTTAATGTTTTTATCGGCAAGTTTTACCAAAAGCTCATGCTCGATCAAGCTATTAGCACGAGCAATGACCTCATCATGATAAATAACATCTTCAGCAAGTACACGCTCATAGAGGTATTCATCAGGAACTGCCAATTTGGTCATGCCAGAAGCTTGGATTTCTTTAATGCGACGAGCATTGATACGCTTACCTTGCTCAACAATAACCTTACCATCAGGTGAGACAATGTCAAATTGTGCCATTTCTCCTTGCAGACGCTCAGCCACCAATTCAACCTCAAAACCATTATCACCTTTAAAAACTTCAACAGTTTCAAAGAATGTTTTTAAAATATCAGTGGTATTCATGCCGATGGCACGCAAAATGATGGTCGCCAAAAGTTTGCGGCGACGGTCAATACGTGCGTACACCAAATCTTTGACATCAAATTCAAAATCAAGCCATGAACCACGATAAGGAATGATGCGAGCATTGTAAAGAACTTTACCACTAGAATGCGATTTGCCTTTATCATGGTCAAAAAACACCCCCGGAGATCGATGTAGCTGCGAGACAATGACACGCTCTGTACCATTAATGATGAATGTGCCATTATTGGTCATGAGTGGAATCTCACCCATGTACACAACTTGATCACGAATGTCTTTGATGGCCGCCTTACTTTCCTTGTCTTTAGCATCCTTATCTTTAACCACCAAACGAATCTTGACACGCAACGGGGCTGCAAATGTTGAGCCACGCATGATGCACTCACGCTCATCAAACTCAGGTTCACCCAAATAATATTCTACATATTGAAGTTCAGCATTGCCCGAATGGCTAACAATGGGAAAAATGGATGAAAATGCCGCTTGCAAACCAACATTGGCACGAGCTGCGGGCTTTTTATGCTCTTGTAGAAATTGCTCGTAAGAATCCACCTGAATGGCGAGCAAGTACGGCACGTCCATCACATCGGGTAGACGAGAAAAACTTTTACGAATACGTTTTTTTTCAGTATAAGAATATGCCATTAAGAATCCTTACGTTAAATCAAGAAAAGCACTCAAAGAGCACTACAGAAGACGATTACCAAACCTTCAAAAAAAGACTTACCATACTATTTTACCGCCCATTTTAATCTTAAAGACACAAAAACAAGCCAAACACGTAAACGTATTTAGCTGATATATAAGGTGCTAAAAATGTGGCTTGTACATAGGGAGTGTTTGTCCTTTTTGAAGTGTGCTGACACCAGCTTAAAAGACCGTGCTAACACAAAAGGTCAAATACCCAATTATATAGCAAAAACCCCCATATTGCAATAACAAAATGAGGGTTTTGTCAAATTTTATCAATCCAAGCAAAAGCCGGATGATTGAAACAATCTGATTAAGCCATTAAACTTAAATTATTTAAGCTCAACAGAAGCACCAGCTTCTTCAAGTTTCTTCTTAAGCTCTTCTGCTTCAGCTTTAGAAGCACCCTCTTTAAGAGTTTGTGGCGCACCTTCAACCATGTCTTTGGCTTCTTTTAGACCAAGACCAGTGATTTCACGTACTACTTTAATAACAGCAACTTTCTTCTCACCGCCAGAAGTTAGGACAACGTCAAAGTCATCTTTTTCTTCAGCAGCAGGGGCATCGCCACCAGCAGCAGGGGCAGCAGCAAGAGCAGCTGCTGATACACCAAATTTTTCTTCCATCGCAGAGATAAGCTCAACGATTTCCATGACTGATTTAGCTGCGATAGCATCTAAGATTTGTTCGTTAGTAAGTGACATAGCAATTATTCCTATGAAATAAAATTGAATAAAAATTTCGATTAAGCAAAAGTGATAACCAAGTTAAGATTAAGCGGCTTCTGCTTCCATTTTGTCGCGAAGTGCTGCAAGAGTACGAGCCAATTTGCCTGCCGCCGCTTCTTTCATGGTACCCATCAGACGTGCAATGGCTTCGTCGTAAGTAGGTAGTGTTGCGAGTTTATCAATAGATTTTGCATCAATAAATTCGCCTTCAAAAGCTGCACCTTTGATTTCAAACTTGTCATTACCTTTAGCAAACTCTTTGAACAAACGTGCTGCAGCACCTGGATGTTCGTTTGAAAATGCAATCAAGGTAGGACCTACGAAAACATCATTCATGCAAGCATAATCAGTACCTTCTAAGGCACGACGCAATAACGTGTTACGCACAATACGCATATCAACGCCTGCTGCACGAGCTTGTTTACGAAGTTCGGTCATCTGACCTACTGTGACACCGCGAGAATCGGCAACAACAGCAGATAGGGCAACTTTGGCAGCTTCATTTACTTCAGCAACAATTGCTTGTTTGTCTTGAAGATTTAGTGCCATGGGTTGTCTCCATATTTATCACTAAGTGATAACTAAGTTTTACAAGTTCTTATCAGAACTTGCACCGATATACGGCGAGATTTTCACCGTCTGCGTAGGCAATGAGTGAACCATTCATTAAGCGGATGACTAAGAATAATCATCAGCACCTACGGTCTTAGACAGCACAACCCGTTGTGCTGAGCTAATTTATAAAATTTTCTAAAATAGATTGGTTAAGCAACCTATCGGTAAAACTGTGCCATTATAAGCAAAAAACCATAAATTGCAAGCTTTTTATTGCCAAAGATATGTATTCATGATTTTTGCCCAAACCACTAGGGATTATTTATTAGCACGGTGTGGTACTGGGTCAATGGCAATGCCTGGACCCATGGTGCTAGACAGCGTAATCTTCTTAATATAAATACCCTTAGAAGTGGCTGGCTTAGCACGTTTTAGGTCGTTTAGCAATGCAGTAGCATTTTGCTCAATCTGCTCACCAGTGAAGCCTACTTGACCAATGGAGGCATGAATAATACCTGCTTTATCTACACGATACTGTGCTTGACCTGCTTTGGTATTCTTAACCGCAGTAGCAACATCAGCAGTTACTGTGCCAACTTTTGGGTTTGGCATTAGACCACGTGGACCCAATACCGTACCTAATTGACCAACCACACGCATGGCATCTGGAGAGGCAATCACCACATCAAAATCAAGGTTGCCCGCCTTAATACTTTCAGCCAAATCTTCAAAGCCAACTACATCGGCACCTGCCTCTTTGGCAGCATCAGCAGCAGCACCCTGAGCAAATACCGCAACACGTTTGGTTTTACCAGTGCCTGCAGGTAGATTGGTTGCACCACGAACAACTTGGTCTGATTTACGAGGGTCAACACCTAGGTTGATGGCGATATCAATCGATTCTTTGAATTTGGCGGCAGGCAGACTGTTTAGAATCTCAACCGCTTCTTCAATGGTGTATAGCTTATTGCCATCAACTTTTTCGATGATGAGTTTTTGACGTTTGGTTAGCTTGGCCATTACACACCCTCCACATTAAGACCCATTGAACGGGCAGTACCTGCGATGGTACGAACAGCAGCTTCTAAATCAGCTCCTGTCAAATCCGCTTCTTTGGTTTTTGCAATCTCTTCTAGTTGTGCACGAGTTACTGTACCAACTTTTGTTTTGTTAGGAACACTTGAGCCTTTGGCAATGCCAGCTGCTTTACGAAGCAAAACTGCCGCAGGTGGTGATTTCATAATAAAGGTAAATGATTTATCACTAAAGACAGTAATAACAACAGGAATCGGCAGACCTGGTTCGATGTTTGCAGAAGCAGCATTAAATTCTTTACAAAATGCCATGATGTTCACACCTTTTTGACCCAAAGCAGGACCAATAGGTGGTGATGGATTTGCTTTACCAGCAGGTACTTGTAGCTTGATATAGCCATCAATCTTTTTTGCCATGAGAACACTCTCCAATGGTGGGTGATAACGCTAATTAGCTCCCCATAAGTTAAAAATTTAGAAATACACTCTAAATTTGCCAACATTTAAAATTTGTAGACTTTAATGTAAAGTCAATTTTAAAATCAATTAAAAGCTCTAAACATCAGTTCAGAGCTAAAGGGTTATTATAACAGCTTTTTTGCAAAAATTAAACTGTTTTTTCAACTTTTGCAAATTCAATCTCCACCTCTGTGGGACGACTGAACACACTAACCGTCAAAGATAGCTTGGATTTTTCATAGTCCACTTTTTTGACCATGCCTTTAAAGTCCGCAAAAGGTCCATCAATGATAAGCACTTCTTCACCTGGCTCGAACATGGTTTTGGGTCGTGGTGCTTCTGTTCCTTTGTTGATGCGGTTTAGAATGCGGTCAGCTTCTACTTTGGTGATGGGGGCTGGTTGATCTTTGGTCCCGCCAATAAACCCTGAAATATTAGGACAATCTTTAACCACATGCCACGTGTCTTCACGCATTTCCATTTCAATAAGGACATAGCCTGGAAATAGCTTGTGTTCTACGGTGCGTTTTTTGCCATCACGCATCTCAATCACTTCTTCAGTTGGCACCAAAACGTCACCAAAATATTCTGATAATTCACTTCTTTTGATACGTTCGATTAAGGCACGCTGAACTTGTTTTTCATAACCTGAAAATGCTTGAATGATGTACCAACGCATGATGATTTTCCTAATTATATAAGATATAAGATGATGAAAGAATGCATGGTTTATTAGGAATGCAAAATAAACCCAAGCAGGTAATTAAAGAAATTATCCAATAGCCATACAATAAAACCCACGATAATCATAACTACCAGAACCTGCCATGTATACTTAAATGTCTCGTTCTTGGTTGGCCATGTTACTCGGCGAAGTTCAATGCCCGCATCTTTTAATAGGACTTTAAAGGCTCGTCCTTGATGGGTAAATGCCAAACTAACCACCGCCAAGATCACCAAACCCGCTGTAATTAATAACTGCGTCATGGTTTCTGTGGCAGGGGCCCAATATCGTGGTAAGTAGGTAGAAATCAAGGTTGAACTGACAAGAGCCAAGATGGCTATGAGCCATAAAACAATGTCCAACCCTGAGCGTGTGGTGGCAACATCCACCACATTTTCCTGAGAAACAACGACTGCTTTTCGCTTATTCATAAGGCTTTCGGCGGTCGCTTTTGCATCCGCCAATCGGGTCTCTAAACTGCCTTTGGGTGCTTCATTGGGATTGTTTTTATTGTCGCTCATGCAAGAGTTTTCCTTGGATTGACCAAAGATGTTAAGATAAAAGAATGGTGTGAAAAGAGATGGCAGGCGACGAGGGACTCGAACCCCCAACCTGCGGATTTGGAGTCCGCTGCTCTACCAATTGAGCCAGTCGCCTAAAGTTGTTAAGGATTGCTATTATATACATATTTTTGGTATTTGCAAGTATTTTTTTTAATTTGCCAAAAACAGGGAATTGTTTCATCAAATTTGATTGCCCTACACAAAGATACTCCATGATAGGCAGAATTTATTCATTATGCGTTAGTAGCTTTTTTTAGTGAACCCAAATAAATGGCAAACATCACCAAAAAAGCACCTCCCCACTGCATGATATTAATGGGTTTGCGAAGCCAAAAATAGTCAATAAGCAATGCCGCCACAGGCTCACTGAGCAGCAATAAACCCGTCAAAGATAGAGCGATTCTTGGAATAGAATAGGCAATCAATCCCCAAGCGATGCACTGCATGACCGCTCCATACACCAAAATCCATCCCCACTCGCTCAATGTGTTCGGCATGATTTTTCCCATGTCAAACATAAGCATGAGTGGCAACAGCGAGACAGCACCGCCCACACCCACCAAAGTCATCATCGGAAATATTGCCACCTCTGCTGTCTCATGAGTACGCCTGACAAAGGACATGGATATCGCCAAAAATGCCCCTGATAAAATTCCTGACACAAACCCCCAAGGTGCAGACTGATTGTGAGCAAACTCAGAACTGGCGATGAGTACCACTCCGCAAGATGCAACCATCAAGCTAAATAACTGCAATCCACTCTGACGCTCACCAAACCAAGCAAAAGCGATGAATGCCAAAAAGAAAATCTGCAAGCTGTTTAATAGAGTGGAAATACCTGGTCCAACAGCATAGATACTCTCATGCCATAGTGCCAAATCAAGTCCAAGAGTGGCCCCAGAAATGACGGCAAATATGACTGCCTGACGAGAAGTTGGAAAATGCTGACGAAAGATGATGGCAAGCACCCAAAATATCATGGCTGAAATGGACAAACGCCAAAAAGCCATGGCGTAAGCCCCCACCCCATCCACATGAGCTACAATCAAACTGCCCAACCCAAAAAGGACGCAGCCGATGACCAGTCCCATCATAGAAAATAAGTTTTTAGACTGGGTAGCACTCTTATCAGTCATCACCATTTACTCTTTTTTGTTTAAAAATCAATCATGCTCATGAAACATCTCAGCACGTCATTCAAGAGTCCTACCAGATTCACTTAATAACGTCAAAAAATCCTTTTCACTCACAACACGCACTCCTAGTTCATGGGCTTTATCCAGCTTAGAACCTGCTTTTTCACCCGCTAATAACACACTGGTCTTAGCAGATATCGAACCTGATACCTTTGCACCCAGTGCTTGCAAATGTGCTTTGGCTTCATCCCTCCCCATTGCTGACAATGTACCTGTAACCACCCATGTTTGGCCATCAAGAGGGGTGTTTGTGGTGTCTTTTACCACTGCTTGCCAATGCACGCCTAATTCCACAAGTTCATTGACCACATTAACATTATGCTCGGTATTAAAAAAATCGTGGATATTCTGAGCGGTAATCTCGCCAATGTCCACCACTTTTAGCAATTCATCTATGCTCGCCTGTTGCAACCCTTCTAAATTACCAAAATGCTCGGCTAAGTTTAACGCCGTACTCTCGCCCACACCCCGAATGCCCAAAGCAAAGATAAAGCGTGGCAATGT
This sequence comes from Moraxella sp., assembly GCA_041802645.1. Classification (GTDB taxonomy): domain Bacteria; phylum Pseudomonadota; class Gammaproteobacteria; order Pseudomonadales; family Moraxellaceae; genus Moraxella. Next base: position 18,137 of record JBHCHC010000148.1, read on the forward strand.
GGTGGATTTAGACTTCTCTATGGCGGACAACATATTAACAACCGATTTTTCGCCTAAACCTTCTAAGTTCTGCAAAATTTCCACTTTATCCGATAAGCGATAAATGTCAGCAACTGTCTTAATCAGCCCCATATCAAAAAATTTAACAAGCCACTGACTGCCCAATCCATCGACATCCATCGCTCGACGTGAAACGAAGTGTTTTAGAGCTTCTTGGACTTGGGCAGAACAAACCAATCCTCCTGTGCAACGAGCCAATGCCTCACCATCGGGCAATACCACAGGAGAATCGCAAACAGGGCAGGTTTTGGGCAGGCTGATAGCACGCACCTCTTCATTTCGTAAATCACTCATCACCCCCGAAACCTTAGGAATGACATCTCCTGCTCGATGAATGGTGACAATATCGCCTATCATCACACCGAGTCGCCCTATCTCGCCAAAGTTATGCAAGGTAACATTACTGACCGTCACACCTCCAACCATGACAGGGTCAAGTTTGCCCACAGGAGTCAGCTGTCCCGTCCTTCCTACTTGCCACTCTACATCCAATAAGCGTGTGGTGGCAGTTGTTGCAGGAAATTTATAAGCTGTCGCCCAACGTGGTTCACGACTTAAAAAACCCAAATCATCTTGCAAGATAAGCGAGTTGACCTTAACCACCATGCCATCAATCTCAAAAGGCAGTCCATCACGCTGTCGTATCGTGGCTTGATAAAAATCATCCATCTCATCTAGGCTGTCCACCACTTTAAATGGAGAAACCTCAAATCCCTGTGACTGCAAAAACATCATCGCTCCACTCTGAGTGGTGACATCCATCGGCAAGCCCTGATTTATCGAATAGCCATAAAAGGCAAGTGGACGTGATTTGGCAATGGTAGGGTTGAGTTGGCGTAAACTGCCTGCCGCCGCATTTCTAGGGTTGGCAAAAATTTTCTCACCACGCTGCTGACTCATCTCATTGAGTTTTAAAAATCCCGCTTTTGGCATAAGCACCTCACCACGCACTTCCAAAAGAGGAACTTTTTTGCAATCATTAAGTATCAATGGCAGATTACGAATGGTACGAACATTATGCGTGATGTCCTCGCCCACTCTGCCATCACCACGGGTAATCGCTTGGGTAAACATGCCGTTAATATACTTTAAAGACACTGCCAAACCATCTAATTTGAGCTCCATCTCAAACTCAGGATTCTTATTTCTAACATCCAAGCGGTCATTAACACGGCGAACAAAATTCGCCATGTCCTCTTGATTAAATACATTTCCCAAAGAGAGCATGGGTAAGTCATGTGCCACCTGTGTAAAGAATGGCAAAGGCGTATCTCCCACTTTATCTGTGGGGCTATCGGCTTGTTTTAAGTGGGGGAATTTGACTTCAAGCTCAATCAGCTTTAGTCGTAAGCTGTCATATTCGCCATCTTCGATGACAGGATTGTCTAGCACATAATAGGCATGATTATGGCGTTTTAAGGCAGTGATGAGCTGCCTCATTTGAGCGATGATGCTCTCCTCAATAGGAAAGTCACTCGAAAAATCAGTCATGGCATCAACCAAATAAAAAGTGAACAAGATTGGCTTAGAACTTGTTAAGCATTCATATCATCATTGGTATTTTGATGAAAATTGATAAAATTTTTTAATGGTGGAACATACAAAATCCATGGCTACTGCCAAGATCCCGACAAGCCACCCATTTTTACATAACGCTCAAAAATCAGTCGCTGGTATTGGTGCGTGAACAAGAATTTTATGATATTAATCAAGATTTGGAAATTTTTGGGTAAAAATAAATAAAAACTCACTTATTTTGCAGTAAGCATTTCAAACTGATGCACGCTCAATATGTTCTATTTTGATGTGAGTATTAACCATTTAGTCCGCTCAAAGAAAAACTGAATTTACCCTAAAAAAACCGCCCATTCCAACCAAAGACAGTTTTTAACATATAAAAAGGCGAAATCAGCGATAATCAGCAACTTTGGCACGCAGTTTTGTCAAATAAGCCCCATCCAAGATATAGCCTTCTTCATCATGAACATCTGCATTAATGTCTTTAGCAATCATCTGTGCCACCGATACCATGCTGTCAAATCCACGCAAAGCATGAGGATGAGGCAAGGATAAAAATAATGTCAACGCACTAAAATGACTGTCAGTGAGAGTATTTAAGTCAAAGCCCTCAACCGAACCATCATAACCCACACCTAGCATGCTAAACCATAGCTTGCCTGTACCATCCTCTCGCTCATAACGATGATACATATTCATCACGCCATATTTTAGCCCATAAGCACGAACGATATCTAACACCATTTTACCTGACAATCCGTTATATTGGTCTTTTGGCGTGATGACAACCGTAACCGTTTCTTGAGCGTGTAGCAGAGGGTCATTGTCTTGGTCAAAGGCTTGTTGCTCTTCTAAATGACGGTCAAGCACGGGAGAATTTTGAGTGAATTCATTGAGTGGCTCAGCGAATCGCTCTTTTTTAATAGAATCCACCTCCACTTCATCAACCGGATTTATTTGGGTCTCTTGGACGTAAGTAATGCTCGGGTCCTGACTTGCCACCATCGCAAGGCTAGATAAGGCGTCAGCCCTACTCTCAGTTTTGGATTCTGGCTCTGTGTCAGAGGAGGCATCGTCTACCAGCGGAACATCGGTTGGTATAGTGGATTGATCACGTTCATCTCGCGGCAAAATCGGCAAACCATCCTTATAAGCCAATGTCTTAGTATCGCCTTCAAAATCCTTAGTAAACATACTACGAATGATGAGCCAGAGCCCAAACAAAATCACCAAACCAATAATGATTGTCAAAAAAGTATTCATAGAACCAAATCCCAAAAAATCATTCCATCAATAAATCCGATAGTTTATCATGCCTGCTTGATTTAGTCATTCATTTTAGGGGTAAATTTTTGTGTTTTGGTAGGAACGCTAAACAGCCCTATTCGATACATCATAACAACCCACCATCTCACATCAGAGAGTAGTCAGTATTTTTAGAAGGCAGCAAGTATCAAGTTTTTAATGTCCTAAAATAACGCCCCACCACCTGAGCCATCATCTCAATATGCAACTCATCGGTATTTAAAGCAGGGATGTACTGATAAGATTGACCTCCTGCGTTCATGAAGTTATCACGATTCTCCACTGCAAGCTCCTCTAAAGTCTCCAAACAGTCAGCACTAAACGCAGGACTCATCACCTGTACAGACACACCTTGATTACCCCATTGTGCCAATAACTCATTTGTATAAGGCTTTAACCACTCTTGTGCACCGAACCGAGACTGAAAACTGATCGCCCATTCATCAGCACTCAATCCCAATGTTTGAGCAACAAGGCTTGCTGTTTTATGACATTGTTCAGCATAAGGATCACCCTTATCAGCATAAGGCTTGGGAATGCCATGAAAACTCATCAGAAGTTTATCTGCCTTGCCATGCTCCCGCCAAAACTTACGCACGCTATCTGTTAGTGCTTTTATATAAAGAGGGTGCTCGTGATAATCTTTAATGAATTGTATCGCAGGGATGTTTCGCTGTGCCATACAGTATTTAGCAACTTTATCGAACACCGCTCCTGTGGTGGTCGCTGAATACTGTGGGTATAATGAAAAGATTATTAAGTCATCATAGCCTTTGTCCTGCAAGTCTTTCATGACATATTTGATGTTGGGATTGCCATAAGTGGTCGCAGCAAAAACAGGAATGGACAAGCCTTGACTGGCAAGCTCATCTTGCAATAGCATCGCTTGTTCTTTTAAAATTGCAAGCAGTGGCGAGCCATCGCTGGTCCACACACTCTGATAAGCATGAGCGACACGTGCAGGACGTGTGGTCAACACAAACAGATTTAAAATGATTTGCCAAATAAAAGCAGGAATTTCAATAACTCGACCATCAGATAAAAATTCACGCAGATAACGACGTACTCCCTGTGTCGTAGGCTCGTCAGGGGTACCGAGATTGATAAGAATGATGGCGGTTTTCATAAATGTTTATCATTTAAAATTTGGCTTAGTGTATCATTTTTTGATAAAATTACCAGTGCTATTTGCCAAATTTTCCTTCATTTTCTCCCAGTTTAAACCGCTCCCACACGCCCATTTGCCCTGCTTTTGGGCTGGCAACCTGCCCTAATTTTCGCCATGGCATGTTTGAGCCATGAAAGTCAGAACCTACCGAAACCATAAGCTGATGTGCCGCCACGCATCTGTCTATCATTGGCCTGCTAGAGAGTGGTTCATTAGGATTGGGCAGCTCCACCGCTTGACCACCCAATCTGGC
>JBHCHC010000149.1:0-4669 GCA_041802645.1 Moraxella sp.
AGCTACACAGAAGTCTGTCCTATTTTCGCACTGTCTATGACACTTTTGCCAGTTATAAGGCGAACTTAGATCGTTTGACGGGCTTTGAGAGGGTGATTAATGCCAGTACTGACATGAAGGGTATCGATGTGGTGCCTCATGATACGGATGTGGTGTTCACAGATTTGACGGTCAGAACCCCAAGTGATAGAGTGCTGATTGACAAGTTAAATCTGAATCTGCCCCAAGGCTCCCGCTTACTCATTCAAGGTAAATCAGGACTGGGTAAGACCACATTGTTACGCACGGTGGCAGGGCTTTGGGTGTGGGCAGAGGGACAGATAGCCTGCCCTAAAGACACGCTGTTCTTATCGCAAAAACCCTATTTACCCCAAGGTCGACTGATTGATACTCTTTATTATCCTCATCCCTTGCCAGAGCAGGTGGGTGATGAGCGAATTCACGCACTTTTAAATACCGTACAGCTTGGACATCTGGCTGATAAACTCTATGGTGAACATGACTGGACCAATGTCTTATCACTGGGCGAGCAACAGCGACTTGCCATCGCACGAGTGCTGTTACATCGCCCTAAAGTGGTGTTCTTAGATGAGGCAAGTGCCAGCATGGATGAGGGTCTAGAAGATGCCATGTATCGTATGCTTCATGAGTTGAGCGATACGACATTCATCAGTGTCGGACATCGCTCAACCTTATTAAAATACCATGACATCAGACTAGAAGTGCTCGGTGGTGGAGCATGGCAACTAAACCGAATTTAGCACCCATCTACATGAATGTTTATCGTGACAACATGACATAAAAAAACAGACCATGAATATCATGGTCTGTTTTTTTTAGCTTTATTATAACCGAAGTCCTCTTTTTAAAGGCAGACGCTCAGCAAGCTCTAAAAGTGCCTTCTGATACACGCCTCGCTTAAAGGGTACAACCTGCCCTAAAGGATACCAGTAACTCACCCACGCCCATTCATCAAACTCGGGGGTGGCAGTGTCAAAGCGGATAAAGTCGGTGTTTGGTTCATCTAAGCGGAGCAAAAACCATTTTTGTTTTTGCCCAATACAGAGCGGCTCTTGACCCAGTCTCACGTAGCGTTTGGGTAGGCGATAACGCAACCAATCATGTGTGACGCCAAGCACTTCTACGTGACGTGGGAACAAGCCCACTTCTTCGTACAGTTCACGGTACATTGCATCAAGCGGTGTTTCACCTCTGTCAATCCCGCCTTGCGGAAATTGCCAGCTGTCGTGTCCGATTCGTTTTGTCCAAAGTACTTGCCCTTCTGTATTCGCCAAGATGATGCCGACATTGGCTCGAAAGCCGTCTGAATCAATCATGACTAAAACCTTAATTTATCAACGCCAAAATTTTGGCAAATTATTGTTGTCTATTAAAGCAAATTTTTAACAAAATGTGTAACATTATTTTGCTTAAAAATGTTGCTAAGGGGTAAATCTTACCAAAAAATTGCCAGTTTTTGGCTTGGCAGATGATTTTGTTTGATTTTTCGCCGACGTCTTTGCCAGATTTTCAGTGTCACATTTCACACATCTACCACCAAAATTGCTCTCATACGCCCTCTTAATTGTGTTACAATAATTTTATCATTCTTTCTTTTTATACAAATAAGGCAAAACCATGAGTGACATGAGTGCTAGCGTAACATGGCTAAAAAACGATGTGATTAATTTTGAGACAGTCAGTGGTTCTGGGCATAAAGTGGTGGTAGACTCTGCCCAAGAGCTTGGAGCAAGACCAATGGAGCTCATCTTGATGGGGCTGGGTGGCTGTGCCAGTTACGATGTGGTGAGCATTCTTAAAAAGTCCCGCCAAGAGGTGAGCGATGTTCGCTGCGAGGTGTCCGCCAAGCGAGCGGATACAATTCCTGCGGTTTTTACCGACATCCACCTGCATTTTGTGGTAACAGGACGAAACATCAAAGAAGTTCAGGTTGCCAAAGCCATTGAATTGTCCGCCACTAAATACTGCTCTGCCTCTAAAATGCTGACCGATGGTGGAGTGAACATGACGCATGATTTTGAGATCATAGAAGCATGATGTTTTTTGTAAATATGGCAAATTAAGTCAGGATTGATGGTAAATAAAAAGAGCAAATCATGAATTGGATTTTGTATGTGCCAAACGACGTCAGGTATGCAGTGATGGCAATTGTAGCCGCGTGTTTGCTGCCTTTTATCTTTGCGTTTTTGGCGAAAATGGCAGGCGGGTTTGATTTTAGGGTGGACAATCAAAACCCTCGTAAGTTTCTGGCAAATGCCACAGGGCTGTCTGCCCGCCTAAATGCAGCACAGACAAACAGTTTTGAGAGTCTACCCATCTTTATCGGAGCGGTGCTGGTTGCCATGTATTGCTTCGTTCCTCAAAACGTAACAAACGGTGTGGCTTGGTTGTATGTGATATTGCGAGTGGTTTATGGCATTGCTTATGCCATGAATTTAGCAGCCTTTCGTTCGGTCATTTGGGGGCTGTCTTTGCTGTGCTGCTTACAGCTGTTTTACTTTGCTTTAAAAGCGATTTGATGTCTAAACTCATCTGAAACGGGCGAGTTTGTGCCATCTTGATGGCTGACCATTTCAATTAATGCCTATGTTAAGCCAAATAAAGAGTTGATTAAAGGTGCTGATGACATCTTCCAGTGAGGTCTCATCTTAATATATGGACAACCAACCACACCATCAACTGGCAATACCATAAAATATGCAAGGTTCTTATGGCGGTTAATTTTTCTAACACACTCATTGTGGCAATCTCGGCAACGGCATTATTTGACCTAAAAGAAGCTGATGAGATGCTACAACATTTTTTACAAGAAGATAAAGCGACGGCGTCTGCTCGGTTTAGTGAATACATGAAATCGGTGGAAAATCAGCCTCTACAAAAAGGCACGGGTTACCCACTCATCGAGGCACTGTTAAACCTAAACAGATATCAAGAACCCAAAGATTATCACGATGAATCGCCTTTTGTGGAGGTGGTCATCGTCTCAAAATCTACGCCAGACCTAGGCATACAAGTACTAAATGCCATACGTCAGAGAAATCTGGGCATCACCCGCTCCGCATTCATCTCGGGGGCGAGTGTGGCAGATTATATTGATGACTTTGATGTGGACTTATTTTTGACCACCAACAGAGATGATGCTCAAGCCGTGACAGATGCCAAGCTATGTGCTTGTGCGGTGCTTGATGCCACACCAGTGGATATCTTAGAGTTGGACACCGAGCAGCTTCGCATTGCCTTTGATGGGGATGCGGTTCTATTTGATGATTCAGGAGAGCTTGTGTTTAAACAAGAAGGATTGCAGGCTTTTCATCATCGTGAGCAGAGCATGGCAGATTTACCGATAGATAAGGGTCCCTATGCTGACTTTTTAATCAAGCTTTCCGCCCTACAAAAAAATCTGCCTCATGACACCCTAGATAGTACACATAATCCCATTCGTATCGCTTTGGTGACCGCCCGTAATGCCCCTGCTGACATGCGTGCTATTAAGACACTTCGCGAATGGGGTGTTAATGTAGATTTGGCATTTTTCTTAGGTGGTATTGAAAAAACCCGAGTATTAAAAACATTTGCCCCTCATATCTTTTTTGATGACTCTATTAAGCATATTGATGCTGCTAAAGGGGTTGTACCATCCGCCTTGGTGCCTTATCATTCCACTTCTTTATTGAATCAATATCATGGCTTGGATAAAGCTGACGGTCACAATAAAGATAATGTTGAATCTTTAACAGCTGACAAAAAATTGCTAAAAAATCCCAAAAAGATGAATAAATAATTTGTATTTTTAAAATAAAATGTGTTAATATAATCTTGCGATAAAAACCAGATTTTTATCCTTTCAAATTATCAGTTTATTTTTAGCTCTATTATTGGCTTTGATGAACTTTAAATAAAATACCACCAAATAATCGCTGAGTAAGCTTTACCATTTTGATGAACAACATCATTTTTAGCTACGACTAGAGTTGTGATGGCGATTATTTTTATTGAGGAAATATCATGTCTAATGTTAATATTGATTCATTGAGCGTAGAACAGCTAGAAGCACTGACCAAAGATGCTCAAGCGAAAATCAAGCAAAAGCAAGCCCAAAGTCTAAAAGATGCATATTTGCAATTTAAGCAAATTGCAAAAGAAAATGGCACAACCATTGAGGAGATTCTAAAAGTGGGCAAAAAAGCCCAAAAAGAAAGCAATGTGGCTTATCGTGACCCACAGAATCCAAAAAATGTTTGGGCAGGTCGTGGTCGTAAGCCTGTTTGGTTAGAAGAAGCTTTGGCTAAGGGTAAAAAACTAGAAGATTATGCGGTATAAGAGTTTATCATCTTGACTGCAAGAAATACGATAAGTCAGGGTATTTATTCTGACTTATTTTAATTGACATGGGCGTTGCTCGGATTGTCGTACGCATGCCTAACGATGTTTATAAACAGCAGTAGGAATATGTCAAATGACTTTTGGTAACAACTTTTGGCAACAAAATGATAAAACCGACACAGAGGGTTCATGTTTGGGGCGTGTTTTACTTGATGGTTGTTATGGCTGCCATTAAAATGATGATGACTTGTTCGTATTTTTCAAAAGTGTGCAGAGGATATGATTCTCTTACTTTGATGAATATCAAGATTTAGCCATTTTAATG
>JBHCHC010000150.1:0-4317 GCA_041802645.1 Moraxella sp.
ATACCATCATTTTGCGTATCTCTACGCCCATCACCTCCATCGGTCCTGCCAGCCCCCAGAGCAGTATGGTAAACGAGACGATGGAGCTCACCGAGGCAATCACCCCTGTGGCAAGTGTTAGAGAATGTTTGACATAATGCTGCACATCTTGCTGAATGCGTTGGTCAGGGTTATCAAGTTTGTTGTCTAGGACCGCATTTTGCTGCACTTTATAGTAAGCCTGATTGTCCAGCCATTTATCCAAAAGATTACGGTTTAGCCACTCTATCCAGTTGATGCTAAATCGCTGCTCGGCATAATACATGAGCAAAGCATTTGCCACCGCCGCTGCTGCAATAAAGCAAAACACCACCATCTGCGTCCAAAACACCGATTGGTTCAAGTCCTGCAAAGATGAATACATGGTGTTATACCAATTAGAATGGATTAAGCTAATCCTAACTTCTAACAAAGTCAAAAACACAATGAACGCAAAAAAAGCCAACGGCTTGATGCTACGTTTGGGCGACAAATACCCGCAAGCCATCGCCCAGAACTGCCGCCCCCAATGTGTGAAGCGAACTAATCCCCACATGAACAGTGAAAAACACACGGTAGTAATCGCCATGCTTTTGGCAAGCCAAATCAGCGAATCGATAATCTCTTTTGACCAATCCATATCTGCCTCAATGGATAAATATAAATAGGCTATTTTAACATGATTTGAACACAATGGTTTAAGATGATGAAATGCGATTCATAATGACTTCATTGACTCTCTAAGTAATTGCTAATTTGACATCTGCTGATTGCTGTTGTATTTATTCATATTGTTTGTGCCATCTAAGGCATCACACATCATGTCTGAATGATAAAAAATGCGGTCATCTGAAGTGATGAAGCATACAGCAAAAACACGCCCGCTCAGAAAGACTTGTCAGCTTATGGCAATATTTGATACACAACTTGTGTGTATTATCTGTGAATGATCTAAATAAATCTTTACGTTGCAATTTTTGATTGAGAATTTTGTGGTGTAATACACACAAGTTTGAAAGCATCGCAAACTTGATTTTATCTTTATTGATTGTTAACTTATTTTTAGGATTTCTTATGAACATCAAACAACTTTTAACTGCCCTAATACCATGACCGCCATGGCACAGCCCTCACAAACCCCACAAAAATCAACTGTCGCACAACCGATAAAAAAACAAGAGGGTAAGCAAACAACAAAATCAGGCCACAATCAAAAGGTGCAGAAAAAGAAGAAAGACAACAAGCACACCACCAAACAAACTTCTACCAATACCAAGAAGGCAGCACTTAAAAATTCACAAGCCAAAAAACAAAATACCAATAAACCGCATCCAAAGTCTGAACAACGTTAATAATAAAAATCCTCAAATGGCGACATTGAGGATTTTTATTATTGATGGATAAAAAAAAGACCATCTGAGCAGAGACGGTCTTAAATAAATACCACTTATTTTTTGCCGCGATTTGCAAATGCACCAAAACGCTTATTAAAGCTCGCCACACGACCTTCGTTAGAGGCTTGACGTTGCTCGCCAGTGTAGAATGGATGAGAGGCACTTGAGATATCAAGAGGATAGTATGGGTATTCTGCACCCTCGTACTCACGAGTGGTCTTGGTCGCAACAGTTGAACGAGTTAGGAAGTATACGTCTGCATTGGTGTCATGAAACAATACTTCATGATAATCTGGGTGAATGTCTTTACGCATGATAAAAATCCAATAAACCTAAGCACTAATAAAAAGGCATTTTCAAGTCAAAGCTTGCCACTCATGGCAACATCATCATCAACCAACTTTGACATGATGCACCACAAAGTCATTTATTAGCCAACTTAAGTGGGAAATAAAAGCACTATTTTACAAAAAACCCTAAAAATTTTCAAGTAAAATTTAAAGGCTTGGCAAGATTAATTGGCACAGATTAATAACTGGTCAGCATTTGCTTATAGGCGCTATAACTGGTAATCATCGCCACAGGCACAAAGACCAACATGCCCAATCCAAAAGGAATGATGGCAACAATAGAAGCCACCAACAGTAGCAAGCCCAGCACAATAAACGGCAGGATATTCTTTATACATGCCTTCAAGCTCAGTTTCATCGCCGCCCAAGCAGGCATATCATGAAATAATATTAAAATCGGAGCAAGCCACATACACATGATGAGAGGAATATAGCAGAACAACGCCACCAAGCCAATCAGCACAAGCACCAAAGACACTCCGCCCTGAGCATCGCCCATGAATGTCCCCATGCCCACACCAAATACTGTGGCAAGCAGTGCAAACACGATGATGAGTAATAACACAGCCACAAAGTTAAAAACAATGAGCATCACCTGCTGTAATACATTGTGGCGAAAACCTATAAAAAAGTCACCAAAACTCACCGGCTCATTCACGTCAATCTGATAAGCCACATAAGCCGTTCCTGCCAAGATGAAAGTACCCACAAAACCAATAACAAAGTTAACCACAGGAATCCATGACAGAACTATCATGACCACAATATAACATAGGGTAAATCCTACCCATAACAGAGGGCGTGCCATAAAAATCGCCCATGCGTGTTTTAGCCAGTCCAAACCACTACCAGCAGACAGGCTTATGGGCTCATCAAGCAGCTCACCCTCTTGCTGATTGGACTCATAAAGTACCGCCTCTGGGGTTTGATAAGGATTGTAATCATGGGGTGGTTTTTCTAAATTCATAAACTGCCTTACTGTATCTGATTTGCTGTTAAATTAAAGATTGATGATATGACGAGGTGGGCAGTTGATGAAAGTCCGATTTTCTAGATGTATTAACATACAAACTCTCCAAGAGAATGTATCCGTCTAAACGCCTTTTAGTTTTGCAGCATGTCTCACGACAAGCAAGATAGCATGCAAAGCACCTCAATCAATACATTTGCTTATTCTAAACATTTGTATTACAAATTGCAATGTTTTTGTTAAGGCGATGTTATTTTACCAAAACTTTGCTATACTAATTTGTCATGTCCATTTATTATCTCGTTCATGCCATCATGCGTTAATAGAATCATTTGTTTAGGAAAATACCATGCAACTTTCTAATTTAGAGCATTTGCCAAATTACACCATCACCGAACGCCTAGATGTGGTCTATGGCAGCACCGTCCGTACCAAACATGTGGGCAAGGATTTTTTGGCAGGGCTAAAAAACATCGTGGGTGGCGAGCTGGTCGCTTATACCGAGCTTTTGGAAGAGGCACGTGAAGAAGCCTTAGAGCGTATGATGGTCAAAGCCCAAGCCCTTGGAGCGGATGCAGTGGTTGGCGTGCGGTTCTCCACATCAAATGTGGCAGCAGGAGCGTCTGAGATTTTTGTGTATGGTACAGCCGTCAAAGCAGTCAGAAACACCCCTGTTGGTAGCTTTGACAGCCGTACTGGTCATGCGTCTTTTGAGTGATTGCCATGGATATTGTTGGTCTGATTTTGCAAAATCTGCAACTGGTCATTGCGATTATCTTGTTTTTTGTGGGGTGGCATTTTGGCACAATGAACGAACGCAAACATCTGTCTTCTCTTGATGAGCAAGAATATCTGCTGGGTCATGTCATCATTTCAAATGAGCGTTTTTTCAAACCGATGGTTCTCACTGATGGACAGCTTGTCATGGGAAGTGTATCCATCGCCCAAGACCGCTTTAAGTTGGTGTTTGCTGGCTTGTTGAGTCTTTTTGGCAAAAATCTTACCGTTTATGAAAGTCTACTTGAGCGTGGGCGACGTGAAGCCATCGTACGGATGAAGCGGACTGCTCACGAACACGGCTACAACCAAATCTATGGTGTCCGCATTGAGACATCTACCATAGATGGTGGTGGAGTAGAGGTCTTAGCCTATGGCACAGCCATCACCAGTATTGGCAACCCAAATATACCACCAAGATTGCCTTGATACACAAATCAATTCCCAAACCCCCAATTTTACGGTAAAATTAGGGGTTTTTTATGATTCTATACACATTGGGAAAATTTCTATGTCAATCCAAGACCTACCCACCACCTACGACCCATCTACCATTGAAAAAAAATGGTACGAGACATGGGAGACAAACGGCTATTTTAAACCGACTTTAGACAAAGAAAAATCATTTTCTATTGCACTTCCACCGCCAAACGTAACAGGCAGTCTGCATATGGGGCATGGCTTTAACAATGCCATCATGGACGCACTCACCCGTTACCATCGTATGAAAGGCTACAACACCCTGTGGCAACCAGGGACTGACCATGCAGGGATTGCTACGCAAATGGTGGTAGAGCGGGGGTTAGGG
>JBHCHC010000151.1:0-5077 GCA_041802645.1 Moraxella sp.
ACACCCCATACTATCTAAACCTCGCTCCCAATTATGATGCGACCATCACGCCTACCATTTTTAGCAACAAAAACCCCATGCTGACAGGAGAGTTTCGCTACCTAACCAAGCATATCGGCTCAGGCGCTCTAAGAGGTTCTTACCTACCAAACGACCGCAAATATGACAATGAAGACCGCAAAAGCCTGTTTTATGACCATCATTGGCAATCCAAACGCTATCTTCATCTGTCTACCTATGCTCATTACCGCTATGTCTCAGACAGTCGTTATCTAAACGATTTTGACACCCTTGGCGTAGAGGGCAACCCACTTAATCTGTCACGCAACATCGGGGCGAGTTATTATAATGATTATATTAGTGCCAACCTACGTGCTGAAACATTTCAGACCTTGCAGGGCAAGAATAATGATGGAACAACCATTTTAGATAAAGATAAACCCTATGCTCGCCTGCCACAGCTGTCTGTATCATATCGCTTACCAAAATTGGTGAATGACTTTGGCTTTTTAAATCACTTAAATCTTGAGGGCATTCATCATTCTGCTTATTTTAAAAAATCCATCAAAGACAATTCTGACACTGAAAAATCAGGCTTTCGGATGTACAATCAGCTCTTGGCAAGTCATCCGATGACTCGTCCATGGGGCTATATCACCCCCAAGATTGCTCTGACTCATTTGTATGCCTCTTATGATGAGGACAGTTTGGCAAATCAAAATCTTACCAAGGAAGATGGTACTTATTCAGTATTTGCTCCCAGACTTGGACTGGATACAGGGCTGTTCTTTGAAAAGGCAGGTTCGCCGTTTGGGTTGTATGATGACAGCTTGGGTGGTCATCAGGTCATTATGCCCAAGCTAAAGTACACTTATACACCTTATAAAGACCAAAGTAAAATTCCCAACTTTGATACCGCCATCGGACAGGTCAGCTATGACCGTCTATTGTCTGATTCGTGGTTTTTAGGTTATGACCGCATTCAAGATTTGCATGCCATCACTCCTGCGATTCATTATCGCCATGTTGATGGCACGGGAGTAACTCGCTTTGACGGTGGCATTGCTGAGCAAATTTATTTAGATGACGTACGTGTGGGCATCGATGACAGCGAAAGGTTTACAGGAAGTAGCTCAGGAATGGCATGGCGTGCGTCCACTCAGCCTAAAGATGGTTTTTGGATTGAGGCGGCAGGTGCATTCACCACTGATTATGACCTAAATTCCATCGTCGCACAGCTTCGCTATCAGCCCAATGAACAGCAACTTTATAACTTTGGCATCATTGACCGCAAGGATAACCCAGCCACAGGTCAGCTTGCTTTATCTGCTTACACCGCCTCCGCTGTTTTTCCCATCAATAATCGCTGGCGTGTGCTAACCCAAGCTCAGTACGACTATAAAAATGATCGCCTGCTTGATGCTCTACTCGGCGTTAATTATGAAGATTGCTGTTATGGTTTGTCAGTGTATGCACGTCGTTACCGCAACGATTTAAATCCCAATTTGGGCACAGATAACGCCATCATGGCAGAAATTCGATTAAACGGCATCACCAGTGGCGGCAGACTGAACCGTTTAATGTCTGACAAAGTGTTGGGCTATGACACCATCAATCAAGCATGGCAGCAGAACTATTAATATTGCCAACTCATATCATTTGACGAGATGATGATGAAGTGCTAAACTGACCTAATGTATCATTCTAATTTATACAGGAACAACAATGACGTCTTTTTTTGTAAAATCACTACTTGCCATTAGCCTAGGTATGGCAACTGTTGGCATGGCAAACACCCCTAACGTGCTCATGCCTACTGTGGTTAATAGCACCGATGGCATCTTGGCACAGGTAAATGATGAAGTGATTTTAAAAAGTGAATTCATCGAAGCAAGCACTGCTTTGGCTCGTGAATATCGAGACCGAGGTGTTGCGATATCTAACGCTGAATTACAAAATTTGGCATTAGATTCACTCATCACTCGTAAGTTACAACTTGGATTGGTGAATCGAGCAGGATTTAGCCCCAACGAAAATGCTGTCAATCGTGAGTTGCTTGCCATAGCCAATCAAGAGGGCTTTGACAATTTGGTAGATTTTCAACGTACCATCGATGCCAAACAAGCAGGTAGCTATGCCGGCCTTCGCCGTCAAGTCATTGAAAATGCAAGCTTAGTAGCACTTTGGCAAGCACAAGTTCGCCCACGCATCAACATTAACGAACAAGAAGTCAATGCCTTTTTAAACTCCCCAGAGGGTCAGCAACTCCCGATTGACAAAGTGCTGATTCCCGAATGGCAAACCAGTCATTTGCTGGTCAAGGTTGATGAGACTCAAAATGACACCATGGCACAACAAAAAATTAACACCTTATACAGTGAGTTACAACGAGGAGCGGATTTTGGTGCGTTAGCCGCTACTTATTCAGATGATGCGGGTTCGGCTACCCAAAATGGTCGCTTAGGCTGGGTTACCGAAGGGCAGATGGTCAAAGAGTTTGAGCAAATGATGAAAAATACCACAGCAGGTGATTTTTCCACGCCATTTCGCACTCAGTTTGGCTGGCATATTTTAAAAGTAGAAAATACCCGCCAACGAGACATGACTACAGAGGCTCGCAAAGAAAAAGCTCGTGAAATCTTATTTGGTCGTCAGGCTCCACAAGCAGAAGAAGACTGGGTAGAAGAGTTAAAAGCTGGGGCTTATATTAAAATTTTTGAATAAATTTTTTAAAATACACATCAAAAGACGACTGGTGGTCGTCTTTTTTATTAGTGCTCCTAAAAGCCATCGGCAATACACCAATAACATTTCCCCCACCCTACTCATCAAATGACCATTGGTCTTTTAAATCATACCGTTCATCAAAAATCATCTCTTTCCTGGGGTTTTTTAGTTAGATTTGAGTATAATGAGTGTATTAATATTGCTTGTTTAACACAATTATTTCGTCAATCTATCTGAGGTTATCTTATGAATCGTTGCTATCGTGTGATTTTTAACCACGCCACAGGCGTCTATCAATGCGTATCAGAATTTGCCAAAGCCAAAGGTAAAACAAAGTCAGTTAAAGCATTGAGTATAACCATTGGCTTGGTATTAAGCGGACAAGTACTGGCGGCGGATATAGAATTCACCGATGGACAAGTACATCATTATCCAGACAGTGTTTTTGCTATTGGCGGTATTTTGATTACCAATGCTGGAACGACGCTCACCAGTGATGATCAAATTGTTTTTGGTTCAACAGACAATCCTGCTAATACCATGGATACCACAGTTGAGATTAGCAACGGAGCAAGCACCATCAGCCCCAGTAAAACCATCATTGCACATAATAGCAATACCACCGTTACCGTCAATAATGCCACGCTTGATAGTAAAAAAATCTTGTATTAGGTTTTGGTTCTAATCATAACGCAAATTTGATTGGTGTCAATGGTGCCAAAATTAATGCAGGTGGTATCGCCAGCATTGGTTATGCTGATGGTAGCACAGCCAATGCAACGCTATCGGGAAATGGTACTGTTTTAACTGTGCGTACAGATATCGACAACATCATCAATGTTGCTGGCGGTAACAATTCAGTGGGCATGCTAACCCTAAAAGACAAAGCCGCTACTGAATCAGAACAAATGGCGATTGGTCGTAATACAGGTTCGGTGGGTACGCTGATAGCTGATGATGCAAACATCACAGCACGCGATGCTTTGGTAATTGGTTACCATGGCAAAGGCATTGCTGATCTAAAAAACAGTAACATTAACACAAGAGCTTATTCACTGGCCGATCATCAAGGTTCAAGTGCACAAGTCATAAGCCAAAACAATACCATCACCGCTGACTTAGTTGCCATTGGCACAATTGGAGAAGCGGCTTTAAATAGCACCAACGACACTTATCAATTGGCAAATAACCTGACCATTGGACAGGAAACTGACTCAAAAGGCGTGGTCAACTTTACAGACAGTAGGATTTCTGCAATCAATATGATCCTTGGTGCGCATGAGGGTTCTACAGATGAAGCCACCATCAATGGCAAAGACTCTCGCCTAAGCATTTCCGAGGATCTGATTGTTGGTGCAGGTGGTACAGGCACACTTGTCTTAAACCAAAGTTCTCAGTATCAGGTTGGGCATACTTATGCCAATGGCACCACCTATATCGGTGGTATTACAAGCAGTCCTGTTAACACACAAGGCGGTACAGGCACGCTAATTCTAAATGACAGTACGCTACGCACCAATGAAGTCATAGTCGGTAATACAGGCAGTGGCACACTTCGCCTAAATTGGCTTGATTATGATAACTACTTGACAGGATTGTATACCAACCAAATCAGCCGTAATGCCGACTCCACGCTGTCTGAGATTTATATTGATGGGGCAGAGATTGGCATTACTCAAGATCAGCCCAATCTTTTTGCCAACTTTACCAAAGACAACAAGATTGAAATTGGCACGAAAGGGGTGTTTTTTGAAACAGGCTCATATGATCTACAAAATTCTCAATCGATAGGCACTGATGTCATCATTAACCCAAATGCCGTTATCACAGGCAATGCTGGCATATTTAACCTCAATAATGTTGATGAGTTAGGAGGTTTTATCAAGTCAGGCTTGGGCACACTTACCCTATCTGAAAACACCAAGCAGTTTACCGGGGATATTGGCGTTACTCGTGGTGTACTCAAAATTGATGGCAACTACATCATGAATGGCGAAAATTTGATCATTGGTCTGGTTGACTGGGATGAAGATGACACTTTTAATAATCAAGACGAATACGGTAAATTTGTCGTCACAGGTAATGCCGACATCAGTAAAGGTAACCTAGTGGTGTATGTGGATGAATACATTAAAAACGGTCTGGACAATGCCACTACGATCAAAGATGTAGTGGCCGCGGGCAAGCTGACCGGGAAGTTCAATCAAATCAGTGATAACAGCCCTTTGATTGACTTCCAAGAAGACTATTCAGATGTCAATAAAGTCCACCTAATGATGGTGACACAAGGTACAACGCCAACGCCAACGCCAACGCCAACGCCAACGCCAACGCCAACGCCAACGCCAAC
>JBHCHC010000152.1:0-11966 GCA_041802645.1 Moraxella sp.
TGGACTGCTTGCCATTCGTAAGGATTTGAATTTGTTTGCAAATTTACGTCCTGCCATTTTGTACAAAGAGCTTGCCAACGCATCAACCCTAAAACCTGAAGTGGTGGCAGGGCTTGATATTTTGATTGTACGAGAGCTGACGGGCGACATTTATTTTGGCGAGCCACGGGGTATTCGCACCCTTGACAATGGCGAGCGTGAAGGCTTTAACACCATGAAATACTCTGAGAGTGAAATTCGCCGTATCGCCAAAGTCTCCTTTCTTGCCGCCCAAAAACGTGGTGGTAAACTCTGTAGTGTGGACAAAGCCAATGTACTAGAAACCACCGAGCTATGGAAAGAGATTTTTACTGAAGCGGGCAAAGACTATCCAGATGTAACGCTTAGTCATATGTATGTGGATAATGCCGCCATGCAACTGGTCAAAGCACCAAAGCAATTTGATGTGATTGCCACAGGTAATATTTTTGGTGATATTTTGTCCGACCAAGCATCGATGCTGACAGGTTCTATTGGTATGTTACCTTCAGCAAGCCTTGATGAACACGGCAAGGGTTTGTATGAGCCAAGCCACGGCTCTGCCCCTGACATTGCAGGGCAGGACAAGGCAAATCCGCTGGCAACCATTTTGTCGCTTGCCATGCTGCTTCGCTACAGTCTGGGCGATGAAGCACGAGCCAAGCAGGTAGAAACCGCCGTTGGCAGGGTGCTAGAGCAAGGTTTGCGTACCGCTGACATTTATGAAAATGGCACAACTTTGCTGTCTTGTTCGGCGATGGGCGATGCGGTAGTGGCTGCGTTGTAAGCGGATTTATTATCACAATCCCTTAACTGTAACTGTATTTGGTTAAGGGATTGTTTTTGGATTCAAAAACCAAAAACAATCATCCACCTCAACACCAATCCGCCCAGCTTTGCTTATTATTACCTCCATTCCCACGCACATTACCACTCTTGATTCTTCTTAAAGACATCAAAAAATATATCGCTTCTAGTGCTTTCAAAATCAAAAATATTCCTATCTTCAGGCAGTCGCACCAATCTTGGCAATCTGTCTACCGCCTTATCACCATAAAAAAAGGCATAATGACGATAGTCAGGATTGTAAATTTGATTTGTCTCGAATTCAATATAGGTCATAGAATTGGGGTTGCTTTTTGCCATCTTGATAATATTCATAAAAAAGGCTTCATCCAAATCATCACTTGCCTCTTTTATTTCTTCCAAACTGTATTCAGGCTCTTTTTTGCCAAGTCCTAATTTTTGCCATAAAGTTTTTTGACCCTCTCCCCTCATCAAGGCAAGTGTTCTTTCTTTGATTTGAGCAATATTTTCTCTTTCTTCTTTAAATTCTTCAAACAGCGATATAATATCTTGGCAAACCTGTGTCAATTTTGCTGACTTATCTTCCATATTTAGATTGGGGCTGCTTAATAAGTTTTGATTTTTTTGTAATAGCAAGTTATAAGACATGAGGCGTATGGACATCTTTTCGGCACAGACAGCGTAACTGGCAAGCGGTTGTAATCTAAAATCCTCAATAGAATAATAACATTCTTTTATGATGTTGTTAAATTGGTAATACAAATAATCCGAATCATTGACATTTTGTGCCAACGACTCTATGACACTTGGGAGTTTATTTAGAATAAATAAACTAAGTCTCTTTTCGTATTCCACCAAACGATGATTCGTAATGTTTTCTGCACCTGTACCATCATTGACCAAAGGCTGTTTCATCAGTTCTCTAAGATGCTTTTCTTGATACTGCTTGGATTCTTGAATGAATTTTAATACCGCTTCGCTGATGCCTTTATCCAACGCGTACAGGCGAGAGACCTCATAAGCTACCGCCTTTACCACATCCGGATTATTCAGCTTAGCTCTTGGTACAACCACATGAGACAGATAAATATAATAACCCTCACCATCTTCATGTAAAAACCGACTAAAAGAAAAAGCATTTTGGTTATTACTACTTGGCTGACCAATTAAAAACCAATAATCTTTAGTTTCTGATACAAATAAAGCTCTCTCTTTTGCCCATTGTGCCAATTTATTTGGAAAGTGAGTCATTTGTAGTGACTCAATATCACTGGCATCCAAATAACGAAAATCCCAACCTTGAATTTGCTGTTTGACAAAAACCTCTTTAAAATAAGTTCTAATGATGTGTTTGTCTAATTGACGGAGTCCTTTTGGTGGATCAAAGTCCACACTGTCAATCCAATATAACAGCTCATATAAAAATGCTTGTCTTAATTCCTGTAAAAACTGCTTTTCGGCAGTGTATTGCCCTAGATTTAACTGATTCATGACTGACAAAACACCCTCTATTTGGTCAGCATAGGTCTTAATGTCTATCTTTTGTTGACTTATTGGTGTATTTGCCGTAGTGTTATTTGTATTTTCATGATTTGAATTTATGTCATTTAAATGACTGTCAGAGAAGCCGAGTAGTGTTTGGATTCTTTGAATAATCTGTCTAATTTCAGGGTGACTGACAGACTGTCCTGATAAAAAATTTTTCAATCTAGGAGCTTTTTTATAATCAAATCTTTTATTCTGTGCATCAAAATAAATGCCTGAGGGTAATAAAATACGTTTATAAATAACATTTTGACTGTCTTTATCTAAGGTCAGCACCGTGTCTTGCAATATCTGTTTCCAATCATCACTAAATATAGGGTGCAGTGACTGTAAACGGTACATCTGATATGCTGATAAATCATAAATCGACTTCGCCATAAACCCTTCCTTTTCTTAATCTAAAATAAATAAAGCCTAGTTGATTATAACCAAAATCTTACATACTTGCAATGATATTGTTGCATTATTACATGTCTTTTTTATTAATAAAATAGTTGCACTCTACTTTAGTAAAGCTTATAATTTTTATTATTTTGGTAAAATACCATGGCCTCTCTTAGTATAAAAGTCTCTCTTAGTTTTTTATTATTCGCCTCTTATTTGGCTCACGCCTGTACTCTGCCAAAAAGTTACTATAAGAACGTCAGTTGCACTTCACGTGCTGGGGTGTTTTTGGCAGTCAAAGACAATGGCTCGCCTGTGGCGTTACTCGACAAGAAAGGCAACAAAACCGCTGATTTATTTGCCTATCAAGCAGTATTAGGAACAGAGTTTAAAGAGGGTTTATTGCCCGCCTTAAAAAATGGCAAAGTTGGTTATATTAACGATAAAGGCAAGACTGTCATCGGCTTTCACTACGACCGCCTAAATGGCAAACAGTGGGCAAGAGGTGCACGTGATGGGCGTGTGATTGTTAGGCAAAATAAAGGTTTTGGTGTGCTAGACACTCGAGGCAAACTCATCGTCAAACCCAGTAAAGCCCATCAAAATATCGATGATTTCTCGCAAGGTATCGCCAAAGTCACCACCGCTGGTGGCTCATATATCATCGATAAAAGCGGCAATAAAATCCCCACAAACGCCAAGTGGGCAACTGATGAAATTCCCAACCAAATAAGTCAAGAAACTCAATCTGTAACTGAGCAGCCATCAAACTCCATGATGAATGCATCACTCATCCCAAAACAGCAAGATGGCAAATGGGGTTTTGTGGATGACAAAGGCGTGCCAATGATTATCTTCGCCTTTGATGAGGTCAAACCTTATAGTGAGAATCTAGCGGCAGTACGCATGGGTGATAACTGGGGCTTCATCAATAAGGGCGGACAGTTGGTGATAGATTTTCGTTTTCATCGAGATGGCTTCATCTTAGACAGCCCCAAAAACCCAGAATTGCCCGAACCTCTATCCTTTCGCCAAGGCAAAGCATGGATTGGCAATTTAAATAACGGCGACAAACTGTGCATTAATACTCAAGGTGTGAATATTAGCTGTTGAGTCTTATGTATTTGTTGTGGCATGGCTTATTCCTAGCTTAGGCTTTGTAATATATCATGACAGAGCTTTGTCATTTATGCTGATTTATAAAGCACCTATCACAGCATGAACTTACCCATCTTAAGTAATTTCATAGGAGATGATCAGATGGGTGCTCGCAATAGCCGAAAAATATCTGATGATTGAATTTACCCATAGAGTCAAATCTGATTTTTACTATCTTTGCAGAAGGTCATATAGAACTAAACGGTATTTCAATATTTTTAACATTAAAAATATTGACGTGTGTTGGATTTTTGAAATTACGGCCATACACAAAAGCTAAACTCATCTTACTTTTAAAATTTTCCAAATCCTCAAAATTGTTGTTTTTAGAATGTTATAAATGTTTGGCACACTCTAGCAAATATCAAAAAACTGTACTATTATATGCCAATCTTTTTATTTGGACCATTCATATCAAATATGGTTCATGCATGATTGATGTCATATCCATCATGGTTTTATTCACGCTATCATCCCATTAATCAAGGTTATTTTATCATGTCAGGCAATACCATCGGACAACTGTTTACCGTCACCACCTGTGGTGAATCACATGGCGTAGGACTTATGGCAATTGTGGACGGTGTACCTCCCAATTTAGCTCTGTGCGAGGCGGATTTACAGATAGAGTTAGACAGACGCAAACCTGGCACCTCCAAATTCGCCACACAAAGACGTGAAGATGATATTGTGGAGATTATCTCAGGCGTATTTGAAGGCAAAACCACAGGCACACCGATTGGGCTGCTTATTCGTAATACTGACCAAAAATCCAAAGACTATGGTAACATCGCCACCACGTTTCGTCCCAATCACGCCGATTATACCTATACCATGAAATACGGCTTTCGTGATTATCGAGGTGGTGGACGTTCATCCGCTCGAGAAACCGCCATGCGAGTAGCAGCAGGAGCGATTGCCAAAAAATACCTAAAAGAGCGTTTAGGTGTTGTCATTCGGGGTCATGTCACTCAAATCGGCAACCAAAAAGCGATGAAGCTAGATTGGGAGGAAGTTGGTAATAACCCATTTTTTTGTGGAGATGTAGATGCTGTCGCTCGTTTTGAACAACTCATTACCGAACTGCGTGAACAAGGCACAAGCTGTGGGGCAAAGCTAGAAATCTTTGCTGAAAATGTCCCTGTGGGTTTGGGCGAGCCTGTATTTAATAGATTAGATGCTGACATTGCTCACGCCATGATGAGCATCAATGCGGTCAAGGCGGTGGAGATTGGCGATGGCTTTGAGGTGGTGTCACAGTTTGGGCACGAAAGTCGTGATGAACTGACACCCCAAGGTTTTTCGGCGAATCATGCGGGTGGTATTTTGGGCGGGATTTCTAGTGGGCAGACGATTCGTATCGCCATTGCCCTAAAACCGACCGCCAGCATCACCACTGCAGGCAAGACCATTGATTTGCATGGCGAGGCGGTGGATGTTGTCACCAAAGGTCGTCATGACCCGTGTGTGGGCGTGCGTGCCACCCCAATTGCCGAAGCCATGCTTGCCATTGTACTCCTTGACCATTATCTGCGTCATCGTGCACAAAATGCCGATGTGATACCGCCAATCAGCCCCATTGAGTAAGGATTTTTTATGAAATTAACACCTGTTGTCATTAGCTTGGCGTTATCTTTGGTTGCTTGTGGCGACCCCAATGCTGAAGAAACCGCCAAAAACTTAAACCTCAACCAGCTCACCGAAGTTGGCACAAACTTGCTTGTCAATGCTGCCAAAACTGAATGTGAAAATCAGCTCAACAGCCAATCAGAGGGTGTTGCTGATTTGGTATTAACCCAAGCACAAAAAGCCAATCTCTGCAGCTGTGTCGCCAATGAGCTAAAAAACAACATCAACAGCGAAAATCTGCAAAACATCATTAAAGACGGTAATATAGATACGAGCGTTTTGACAGGCAAGATAACCGAGGCGATGGCCACCTGTACCTCACCCATAGAGCAAACCTCATCTTCAACAGAAAAAACAACGTCATGACTCCTGCCATTCGTTTTTTACAAAAACAAAAAATCCCTCACAGCGTTCATGAATACGACCATGATCCAAGCAGTACCAGTTTTGGTTTAGAAGCTTCTGAAAAGCTCGGACTGCCTTATGAGGTGGTTTTTAAAACTCTATTGGTGACAGATAACAAAACGTATTTTGTGGCGATACTACCTGTCAATCATTTGTTGAATTTAAAGAAAATGGCAAGTGCGGTTGGGGTTAAAAAACTCATGATGGCAAATCCTGATGATGCTGAACGCTTGACAGGATATGTGGTGGGAGGCATCAGTCCTATCGCTCAAAAGAAACGCCTAAAAACCGTGATTCACGCCCCTGCCCAAACCCTTGATAAAATGTATGTCAGTGGAGGGCGACGCGGGTTAGATATTGGCATTAATCCCACCGATTTAGCAAAAGCCTTATCTGCAGAGTTCTTTGATGTCATTGATGATTGATTTTTTGTTTTAGCCTGATACGTACTTTCATACAGGCAATGGTTACACCCCAAAAAATCATTTAAGAGAGTTTCTTGTAACAATTTTTGGAGTATAGTCTGATTTTATTTTTTACCACCATGGCAATACCGCCACCTAAATCATCTGACTGGCAATAAACAATCATTTTGACAAAAGCCATCTTTTATCTATCGCTGTCAGTCTTAATGATTTACTTTCAGAACAAAATTCCAGTTCTGTATGCAATAGTGTCATACTGTGCTTTTGCAAACCCAAGCACATAAGTTTGCAAAAGAATGTTTAGATTATAAAACAAAACATCAAATAATTGGCTTCATATCAATCAAGAAATCCGATTTGTCAAGCTCAACACTTGCTTGCACATAAGCAAATGAGCTTTTAGCAGAACGGGCATTAGATAGGCTATCTTGTCCTTTTGGATCATAACCAAGCTCGGTAACACCATCAGTAGATTTTCCAATGACAATGTACTTATCAAATGTATCTGCCGTCAAACCTTGAAATATTAAGCTTGATAAATTAATCTTGTCATAACCTTTATCAAACACTGTAATAATATCACGATTACCATCAAATGCGGTTTCAAATGAAAATACATCTCTGCCAACACTGCCAATCAATGTGTCGCGACCCAGACCGCCAATCAATACATCATCTCCTCCAAAGCCACGAATGACATTATTTAGCTCGTTGCCAATCAGAATATTATCTGAATCCGTGCCGATTAATTCTATCATGCCTGTCTGTGCTTTGATTGTCTTATCATCGGTCTCTGCATTTTTTTGGGCAAACGCTTTAGCATCTTCCTCTTTGACATAAACCCGAATGTAGTCAATTTCACTTTGAGTTTTCTTTAATGATTCATCAGGCAAGCCCATCGTTCCGTGCGATCCATTAAATATCTCCGAACCAATACCTCCTTGAAATATAAAGTCCCAACCATGTGCCAATCTATCATTACCATTGCTGTCTTTGACTTGAGCATCTTTAATAAACTTGTTATAAATATCGGCACCTTTGGCAAGATCTGTTTGCACCCAATAGCTTTCGACCCCATCAATCAAGTAAGTGATTAACGCCTCATCTCTATTACTACCATCATTGGCTTTAACACGCTCAACCTGCACAGAATAGACATGATATTCTCCAGCAAGATTATCTACATAGGTGCGTTTTTCTTGCCATTGACCGTTATTGACATTACTCTGTAAGCCACCTACTCCATTGTTTTTGGCGCTATCCCACAGATGAATGCTTTGAGTGGAGATGTTTGTGCCGTCACCGATGGCGTTTGTTGCAGGCTGTTTACCGACATAATTTGCTCTAGCATTAAAATTGGATTGTTCAAGAACAAAATTTTCATTCAAATCAAGCTCGGCAGTAGTTGCACCTTTAAAATGCCTCATCCATGGACCATGCCATAAACCTTCTGCATTGGCGATTTTAGCCCTAACATCGACACGGGAGAATAATGGAAATAAGTAATCTGTTTCACGAGTAGAAATAGCACCAGATTGCCACTTCTCTACAAACAAATGATTGGTGCCATTAGTGTTGTCTACCTTATAACCTGTAATCTTCCCAGTAGCATTTTTTACCTCCACCACTTTTAATACCACGCCTTTAGAGTCTAAATACTCTGAAACAGTCTTGCCAGTGTTTAAGAACTTATCCGTGCTTTGATTAATGTTGCCATTAGCATCTAAGTAAATACGACTTCCAACATTAGCAATTTTCTTTGCATAAGCCTCAGAAGTGGAAATTATCGCACCATCCACTAAATTTGATGGGTTAGCAAGAACAGATGAGGATACTCTAGAAGAGCCAATGACCAAAGCTCCATCGGTGACTTTTACCATGCTTTCATCATAAGTCTGAATCATGCCCATGTTATGACCATAAGTGGCATTGTAGCCATCGGCTGAGGTGGCATATGCATCACCATATATGAACCATTTTGACTGATCTAATGTAGTGCCATTAAACTCATCACCGCTGTGATAAACCCACTTATTGCCTTTGGCATCTATTATGGCTTGTGGGGGCAATTCATTTTTAGGTGCTACAGGATAATTTGGATCATCTTGAACAGCAATATTAAAATCTTTAGCGAAACTCAATCCTGCTTTGTCAGTGGCAGTGACTTTTACAGTGAGGCTCTTTGTGGCTTCATAATTTAAGGCTTGATCGGCTTTGAGTTTTAATTGACCATTGACCACTTCAAAGCGACTGTCGCTGACGGCATAAGTATGTGTTTCAGCAGCGTCAGGATCTTTAGTGGCGAGTGTGCCAATGATGGCACCCTTGGCGTTTTCTGCCACGGTGTTTTTACTTAAAGTAATGTCAGTGGGCATCAGGTTAAGAGGTGTAGTAATTCTAGGTGTTAGCATAACAAGCATTAACTCCAATGTTAGTGTGGTTTAAGAGGATTGGGTCAATCAACTCCATGGGCCAATGTTAAAAGATTGCTTCTTAACTGTTTAGAAGAGGTCTCTGCTTTTATCATATCAAACATCAGACCTCTTTACTCCTGCAATTTTAACCATTATGACGCATCAGGCCTTTATAAAATTATCTTAAAAACTCAAACAACTGTCGCGGTGATGCGATGCATACAATACTGGGCATTAATAAATCACTCTTGTAGTGGGAAAACGACATCACCCTTCACTCGTGCCACCTGCCGTGCAAACTCATCACGATACTCCAAAAGCTCATCACAAGTCATGGCAAAAATGCCACTACCGCCTTTTTGAAAGGCAAGCCAATCAAACTGAATTTGTGGATAAGACTGTCTTAACGCCCACTCACTATCGCCCACTTCACACACAAGCAGTCCGTCACGGGTTAGATAATCAGGTGCATGATATAAAATTTGATGCACCAAGTCAAGACCATCTTGACCTGCCGCTAAGGCGTGTTCTGGCTCATGCAAAAACTCTGGTGGAAGCTCTGCCATCACCGCTGCATCCACATAAGGAGGATTGGTTACGATGAGTTCATATTGATTCTCAGCAGGAATTCTCTCAAACAAATCGCTTTGAAGTAGATTTACCTGATGGGTCAGTCCATGATGTTCCACATTCGTCCATGCCACCTCCAAGGCATCTTTGTCAATGTCTGTGCCATCGACGTTAGCATCAGGAAAAGCAACCGCCAACGCAATAGCAATACAGCCTGACCCTGTGCACAAATCCAAAATCCTCTCAGGGGGTGCCAACTGCAATTCTTGAAAACCATGGATGAAAAACTTGCTTTTATTGACATCATCCACATCAAAGTATGGATAGAATTTTTGATTAATCAGCTCAGCAATCGGCGAACGTGGAATGAGTACTCGCTCATCCACATAAAACGGCAAATTGCAAAAATACGCCAAATTAATCAGGTATGATAGAGGCTTACGCTGAACAATCCTCTCATACAATAACTCAAGCACCGCCTGTTTTTCACTGTTGGTCAATCGGCAATCCAAAATCTCAGGACTGGCCTCCCAATCTAGGTTTAACGTATGCAGCACAATCGCTGCTGCCTCAGCAAACTCATCCACCGTGCCTTGTGCCACCACCACATCATAAGCACGCAACCTGCTTACACAAAAACGAATAAAATCACGAATGGTTCTCAAATTCTGCCCTGCTTCATCAAGCTCCATTTGCAATTCATCAAGTTGGTCAGGGCCTAATTTGCCATTTTCCAACCCCTCAAAGTCGCCTTGAAAATCACCATCAAGTTCATTTTGAAAATCGTCTTGTAGATGATGGTTTAGATGCGTGTCTGACATGATGCTCTCTTGATTATTACATGAATTAAAAGTTAGCATTATAAAGAAAAAGCAGCGATTTTAAAACCAATTTTTCACCTTAATTAGCAAAAAACCGTTCATTAAAAAATGGTTTTTTTAAACAAAAATTGTTAAAATAAAGCATTTGTACAAACCAATAGATGTACTGCGAAATAAAAATTTTGTCTATGCAACTCCTTATATTTATTCGGTTTTTAAATTTGAGAAACATGATAAAATCGTTATTTCGCAGTGGGTCTAATAAGATGCTAAATGAATTTTTACTTTGCAATACATCCAAGTTTGATTTTAAGAGACACAAATGACCAATAAACTACCCTTTTGCCTACCCAAAGACATCACTCCAGAGGTATTTTTGCATGATTATTGGCAAAAAAAACCCCTACTCATCAAAAACGGCTTGCCTGCTTTGGCAGGTATGTTTGAGCCGACAGACGTACTTGATTTAGCGTTAGAAGACGGCGTATCCGCACGACTCATTACTCAATCAGATGACAATCCCAATCAATGGAAGCTCAAAACCTCGCCACTTAGCGAGCAAGATCTAAAGAATACACCACGCCTATGGACAGTTTTGGTTCAAAACCTAGAACAATGGTCGCCGGAGCTTGGTAGTCTGTGGCAAGCTTTTGATTTCATTCCCAAATGGCAACAAGATGACATCATGGTATCAGTTGCTCAAGCTGGCGGTTCGGTCGGCAAACATTATGATGAGTACGATGTATTTTTGGCACAAGGTTATGGCACGCGTCGCTGGATGCTCGGTAAAATGTGTGACAACGACACGCCCTTTGTTGAGGGTCAGCCGATACGCCTACTCGATGACATGGGGCAGATTATTTTTGATGAAGTCTTAGAAGCTGGCGATGTACTTTATGTACCTCCACGCCTTAGTCATTATGGGGTAGCGGTCGATGACTGCTTAACCTTTTCTTTTGGTTTTCGCCGACCCAATCTGGTGCAAATTCTAGATGAAGTAGCAGACGTGGCCACTGGTGAACTTGCCTTATTTTCACCCCTTACACTACCCCAACATCGACAAACCAACTCTTATGAGCTAACCAATGACAGCATTCATGCCATCAAGACGCAACTCATTGATTTATTAAACTCAGAACAAGGCGATGTTATTTTAAAACAAGCCATCAGCGAGCTGGTCAGCAAAAGACAATATGATTTGATTGCTTTTGATGATGAATTAAGTCCTGATGAATTATCCGAACGCTTGCAACAAGGAGAATGTTTGATGATAAATCCCGCTTGTCGTTTTATTCTCCAGAATGAAGTATGGTATATTAATGGTGAAAATATCTGTTTTAATGACCAAGAACTCGCCATCATTGACCGATTAATCAATAATGAAGCGATTGTTTTTGATGATTTGGATAAATATTCATTAGAAAGCACCACACAATGGCTCAATGACAATTGGCTGATTTTGATTTAATCTTAAAACATCTTTCAGAAAAATGTATTTTAAGCATTTGGTGATGAGCATTTAAAGAAAGCAAGTAAAGCAATGAACAGCTGTTTAATAGATATTTTGGGTATTTTTTGACATGCCCAAGATAAGCTATCTAAGAAGCTTCCATACGCTATTTTAAATATTTTCATGTTATATTTGTTAGCAATAGACCCACTGCGAAATAAAAACCTATGCTATACTACCACCACTTCACACACCAACAATGCCCAAATCAACCATGCGATACGAAACCTTACAACACTACAACAACCAAACCTTCAAACGCTTAACAGGTGTGGATAAA
>JBHCHC010000153.1:0-26902 GCA_041802645.1 Moraxella sp.
AAAAATGAAGATGGTACGCCACAAGTGCCATTTAAAACCGTTTATGTACATGGTTTGGTGCGTGATAGCGAAGGACAAAAAATGTCTAAATCTAAGGGCAACGTCCTTGACCCATTAGATTTGATTGATAGCATTGACTTAGAAAGTCTTGTAGCAAAACGTACTACAGGTTTGATGAATCCTAAAGATGCCCAAAAAATTGAAAAAGCCACTCGCAAAGAATTTCCAGAAGGTATTGCCGCCTACGGTACAGATGCGGTGCGTTTTACCTTCTGTGCTTTAGCCAATACAGGACGAGATATTAAATTTGATTTAAAACGTGTAGAAGGCTACCGTAATTTCTGCAATAAAATTTGGAATGCGACCCGTTTTGTGTTGATGAATGTTGAAGGCAAAACCATTTCACAAACGGCTCGCACCGAGTTTTGGGAATTACCAGAACAATGGATTATCAGCCGTTTACAAAAGGCAGAAAAAGCGGTAGAGTTTGCCTTTGAAACTTACCGTTTAGATTTGGCTTCGCAATCCATTTACGACTTTATTTGGAATGAATATTGCGATTGGTATGTGGAATTAACCAAACCTGTGTTAAATGACCCACAAGTATCAGAAGAACGTAAGACGGAAGTCCGCCGAGTGTTATTAGCGGTGATGGAATCTGCATTGCGTTTGGCTCACCCACTGATGCCATTTATTACCGAAGAAATTTGGCAAACCCTTGCTCCCCTTATTGGCAAAAAAGGGATTGGACGTGGCGGGGAAACCATCATGCTTGCCCCTTACCCACAAGCTGATGAAAGCCGTATTAACGAACAAGCCGAAACCGATATGACATGGTTACAAGGCTTAATTGGTGCGGTGCGTAATATTCGTGGCGAAATGGGCTTGGGTAATGCTCGCCTATTGCCTGTATTATTGCAAAATATTTCAGAGAGTGAACGTACACAAATTGAGCGTATTGAGCCACTATTTAAAGCCCTTGCTAAAGTAGAAAGTTTAACTTTCTTAACTGCCGATGAACAAGCACCATTATCTTCATCTAGTGTGATTGGTAGTGTCAGTGTGCTTGTGCCAATGAAAGGCTTAATTGACCCACAAGCAGAACTGGGTCGCCTACAAAAAGAGTTGGACAAAGTGCAAAAACAATATGACCAAATTGCAAATAAACTGTCTAATGAAGGTTTTGTGGCAAAAGCACCGCCTGCAGTTGTGGAAGGTGAACGAGTGAAATTAAATGAGTTTGCTGAACAGTTGGCGAAAATTAAGGGGAATATGGAGCAGATTAACAATATGTAATATCTAAAAAAATCTGGTGGATTGGAATATCCACCAGATTTGATGATTTATTTTGATTTGGAAGGTTTATGACAACTTTAACTTTTATGGACTTTTGCTCTGGTATTGGAGCAGGACGCTTGGGACTTGAGAATGCAGGTTTTAAATGTGTTGCCCATAGTGAAATTGACCTAAATGCTGATTTGACTTATCAATTATTTTTTGATGATAAAAGCAATTTGGGTGATTTAACTAAATTAAACCCTAATGATTTGCCTGATTTTGATGTGATGCTAGCAGGTTTCCCCTGCCAAACTTTTTCTATTGTTGGCAAAAGAGCAGGACTGAATGATGATAGGGGGCAAATCATTTATTATTTGACTAATATTTTAAAACAAAAAAATGTCCCTTATTTTATTTTGGAAAATGTTAAAGGGTTAATTAATCATAATAAAGGCGAGACTTTAAAATCTATTTTAGAATTGT
This sequence comes from Moraxella sp., assembly GCA_041802645.1. GTDB lineage: Bacteria > Pseudomonadota > Gammaproteobacteria > Pseudomonadales > Moraxellaceae > Moraxella. Next base: position 1,762 of record JBHCHC010000153.1, read on the forward strand.
TGTCTGATACAGGTTACCAAGTTTATTATCAAGTACTGGATAGCCAATATTATGGCGTACCGCAAATGCGCGAGCGAATTTATTTTGTAGGTATTAGAAAGAATATTCATCATACTCCCTTTGAATTTCCAAAACCTGTTCATTCAAAGCCGATTGAATATTATCTAAGTGATGATAGAAATTATGATTTTGATAAAAACAATCCAACTTTTGTTAAATACCTTGCCAATAAATATAATAAAAATCAATATAATATTGATAAAATTTCAAAAGATGAATATCAAGTGATTGATTGGCGACAATCGGATTTTCGTCTTTATGATAAAAAAACACCAACGCTTAGAACTGGTCGGCATGGTATTTTATATACCAAACATGGAAAATTGCGCAAATTAAGTGGTTATGAGTCTTTATTGTTACAAGGTTTTCCTAAAGAGATTGCGAAAAAAGTAATTGAGTATAAATTACCTGATAATAAAATTTTATCACAAGCAGGCAATGCAATGACAGTAACTGTTATTGAACAATTAGGTAAGCAATTATTAAAATTCTTAGGAGAAAATCAAAATGACAACTAAACAAAATTTAATTCAATTAGGTTCGCAAACTGCAAAAAATGGCTTTAAAAATGAACAAGACATTTGTGAACGTTTTCATAACTGGCAAAATGATGAAGTTTCTCAAAATTGGCTTGTGATTATGGGTTATAACTTATCACAAATTAAAACTGTAAAAGCGGTTATTTTGCATGGCTATAAAGCAGATATTAATTTGCAAGTTTTTGTATTTTATCAAGAAGCAGTAGATGTTAGAAATATTCAAGTAAAGTTAGTGAGCAATAAAAAAGGTTTTAATCAAATTGATAAACGTTGGGTTAAAACCTATCAAGAACTATGGGGATTTGATGATAACATTTGTCAAATTCTACAATATTTTACAGGCGAACTAAAACGGAATAATCAAAAACGCTTATTTATTTCTGATTTTAATAAGAATGAGCAAGATGTATTATTACAGTGGTTCAAAGATAATAAAATTTTAGTATTGAGTGATATTTTACGTGGGCGTGGTGAATTTAGTGCCGAATGGGTATTAGTCGCTCAAAAAATATCTGAAAATGCTTGCTGGATTTTAAAGAATATCAATGAAGTTTTGCAACATTATGGTCATGGCGAATTGACAATTTCTCCAAAGGGTTCATTGAAAATTGGGCGAGTTATAATGCAAAGAAAAGGTGGAGATAATGGACGACCAACCGCTAATATGCTTCAATTTAAAATTGACCCAACGGAGCTTTTTGATATTTAACGTTTCTCACCACTCTAAATGGTGTATTATTCTCTCCGAATAATTAAAAGTTGTCCTATGCATGGTATTAGAATATTTGCTGAATCCTAATTTAATTTCTCTAAAAGAAAAGTACCAAAACTAACCCAACAACCCTCTCGCCACCCCAAACACCCCCATATGTGCCTGTACAATAATATCAATATCAGGGGCATAGCCACCACCCATCACCACCGCCACAGGAATACCTGTCTTATGTGCAGTGGTGAGTACCAGTTTGTCTCTTTGCAAGCAGCCCTCTAATGTCAGCGATAATTTACCCAATTTATCCACCGCCAGCACGTCCACCCCCGCTTGATAAAATATCATATCAGGGTCAAAGTCAGTAATAAGCCGTGGCAAGGTTTCACCCAAAATCACCAAATATTCCTCATCGCCCGTACCGTCCGCCAGAGCAATGTCTAGGTCGGATTTGGGCTTATGATAGGGATAATTTTTCTCGCCATGCACACTAAACACAAAGACGGACGGATTATTTGTCATGATGGCGGCATTGCCATTGCCTTGATGCACGTCCAAATCCACAATCAAAATCCGCTTGGCTTGATTTCGCTGTAATAACAAATTGCTCGCCACACAAATATCATTCATCACACAAAACCCTTCTCCACGGTCGGCAAAGGCATGATGTGTACCACCTGATGTGGACAGACTGATGCCATATTTTTGAGCGTACAACGCACATTCATAGGTGGCATGACAAATATAACGTTCACGTAGCACAAGCTCTGGCGACATCGGCAGTCCGATGGCTCGGCATTCTTTGGTGGTGAGTGTCTGCGTGGATAGTTTATGCCAATACTCAGCGGTATGCGTGGTCAAAATCTCATCAACACTCAGCATCTCGGGCGTAAACAGATTATTCGTGGTGATGACACCCATCTTAAGCAGTCGCTCGGGCAATAGCCGATATTTTGCCATCGGAAAGCGATGACCATCAGGCACAGCATGGCAGAAGATGGGGGCGTGGGCGATTTTTAGCATGGCTTATACTATTGTGCGGTGCGAGTGGGCAAGAAAAAAGTTCGCCTCTCATCATTCACCACCGTCTTTATCTCATCGCCCATGTCGATATAGTCGCCCGCAAATTGGCTGGGCTCATCATCTGAGAGTACCAACGTCATGATACCACGAGCCAACTCGGTCAGCCCTGCCAAAGCTTGTAAATAACAGCCAAGCGACTTATCATTTAGGGCGCTAAACTCCGCATCAAAGGCGATTTTGGCACGTACCTCACCATCTGTAGGGTCAAACTCAATACCTCCAAAGCCGATGTTCGTATTCACCTTTGCCAGCTCCATGAGTATGGCGGTATAATGACTTACAGGCACACCCTCCTCCAAGACACCAAATACCGACACAAGTTGATTATCTTCATTAATGCGAAACACACACGTCCATTCATGTTCACGGTCAGTAAACCCCATGATGAGATGATGCGTGTTTCCATCATCAGGCAAGCGGTGGTCATAATTCCAGCCTTGCCCGTCAAGCCATGCCATGATGTTGCTCGTGATGGGATAAGCAGAGTTGCCATGAGTCTTTGGGGTTGGATTATCTTGGGCTAGGGCATCGCGGGCATGGTTTGTGGTATCTTTTTGTGATGTTCGGTCCTTAGCTCTCTTTCTAAAGAGGCTTTTAATTTTATTAAACATTTTATGTTGCCTTATGAACGTCATAAGATTAGCATAGCAAAAAATGCGACGTTTAAAAAGAAGATTTTTTGATATCAGCAAATTTAAACACCCCAATTTAAATTTACGCCAAAATTTGATATCATGGCGGTTTATCTTAACAGACGAACTCATGATGGATTCTGCGATTTTACGCCTTCATAATGTCACCATTGGACGGGGAGATTTCATGCTATGCGATGAAGTGAATCTCACCTTATCAGCAGGGGATGTTTGTCATTTGGTGGGTGAAAATGGGCTTGGTAAGACTACACTATTAAACCAGATTGCAGGATTATTACCCACCACCAACGGCATGATTCACAAAACGAAGTTGGTCTATGTCTCTCATCAGCTTGGTATCAGTCCTGCCTTGACCGTCAGTCAAAACTTACGCTTCTTACTGGCTTTATATGACATACAGGCAGATGATGACACACTAAATGCCGCTCTTGACATGGTAGGGCTATATGGCTTGGGAGACACGTCCAGCATTCAGCTGTCGGCAGGGCAAAAACGACGCATCGGACTGGCACGACTTTTTATTATGACTCCCACACAGGCTCCACTGTGGCTACTAGATGAGCCACTAACCGCACTAGATGTGGCGATGGTTGGCAAATTAGAGCAACGTATAGATGATTTTGCCAAAACAGGTGGGGCTGTGCTTACCACCAGTCATCAAGCCATACAAAGTACAAATCAGGTGCTAGATTTGACGGAGTTTGCCTTATGAAACAGCTGCTACTTAGAGAGTGGTACATCAAACGCCAAGGGGCGGTACAATGGCTCTACCCTCTGGTGCTATTCTTACTCATCATCACGCTGTTTCCATTGGCGATTGGGTCAGAGCCTGCCACCTTATTGCGTCTGTCCACCTCTGCGGTGTGGATAGCGACGCTACTGTCATTGGTCATGGGCATGGAAGAGCTGTTTCGTCCTGACTTTGATAATGGCACGCTCTCTCAGCTGGTCGTGTCAGAATCACCCCTGTCGACGTGGGTCATGATACGCTTAGCAGTACACTGGTTATTTAGTGCAGGTTTTGTGGCAATTCTGTCATTTTTGGCAATACCTTTATTTGGCTTGCCCATGGGTGATGCCCTAATGTTGGCTATCTCCATCACCGTCGGCTCACCCATGCTGCTCATGCTGTCTGCCATCGCCAGTGCTTTGACATTAACCCTAAAAAATGGGGCGATCCTAGTGCCACTCATTGCCCTACCCATGCAGTTGCCCGTCTTGATATTTGCCACAGGAGCGGTCGATTTATACGCCACAGGACTCAATGGCTTGCCCACGCTTGCCATGCTCGGAGCTGTTAGTATCTTGGCGGTGATGATAACACCTTTTGTAATTTCAGCCATTTTAAAAATGGCATGGGCAGACTGATGACATCATGATGTTTTAATCATTTTGGCTTATCTTGCAACATCCGTGATGTTTGTTTACGAGCAGACATTTTTTATCTTTGTTGTTTATCATTTTTGTCAAACTGCCTACAAAACCTTGCTTTATTTATTTGTATTTTGTTGAACTCCATAAATGAATGATTGCCGATTTTGTATTTTTAGCATGGTGAATTTCATTCATTTGTCATGGTTATGGTTATTTTACCGCCTTTTCTGATGTCCACTTTTATCTGCTTTTATTACCGATTTTAAATCTTTTGGTTATAAAATCATGCATGATACGTATCATCACATTAAGAAAGACTTACAAAAATACATCAATTTTCCTTTTAATTTCCGTTATGATATAAACAGATGTATTCTTTTTATATCATAAATAGCAAGTGTTAATACATACATTATGGGTTGGTGCTAAGTTGTGGCTTAGCAACTTAACCCACCCAATCATTTCATCTAGGAGTTTATTATGAAGACTTTTGTTTTGCCTTTTGTTGTTGCAGGTGCTTTGCTTGCCACCAGCGCTCATGCCCAGACCATCTTTGAATGCACCACCACCAATGGCAAGGTTCTCAAGCTTAGCGAAACCGCTGATGAAGTCAGCTACTCATTTGGTAAGCCCAATCGCCCTGAATTGGTCTTTTCTAGCGACATCGTCAGTGCCGTCTATCGCCCTTATCAAGGCGTTGGCAGATACATGAACTATACCGTACAAGTACAGAATAAAGATGCCATATACGAAGTCTTTACTTCTGCTGATAAGCAAAGCGACCAAACCAAAGCAGGCGTGCTTGTGATTACTGGCAAAAAAGAAACAGAAATTCTCTGCCATCCAAATAAGATTCGCATCAATCGCTTGGAGACAATGGAGAGTACAACCAACATTCCCCAATAGGGCTGACTAGGTTTTTAGGTGTGTTTTTTAATAGGTGTGTTTAGGCTATTTGCCACCGATAGACTGGTCCTGCTGATGAGATTGACCCGTCTATCGCCTAAATTTACCATCTAAGTCTATCATCCAAAAAAGACTGGCAGCTTAGCTAAATAACACTCAATTTAAAATAACACTCAATTTAAAACATCAGCACACCCAAATATCAACCCATCAAAGGAATTTATCATGAAAAAATCACTGACGGTTACTTGTTTGATTGCACTGGCAACCCTTGCCGCCCCTGCCTTTGCCAAGACAGAACTGCCCTTTGTGGGTGATGCTCTATTTAGCTTTGGGGGCAATGCTGCCGAACAGCACATCCGCATCAAAGACAATGGTCACACTACCATCACAGAGCATACTCGCAGCGGTAGCACAGTCGTGTATGAAGGTGCTTATCAGTCTTATCTGCCTATCACCGAGCATGGCAAAACAGTTGGCTTTTATGCCATCAAAGGCAACGAAATACACGAGCTTGATGCCAACAAACAACCCAGCACAGGCTGTGTCGCCAAAGAGAATGATAACGCCCCTTGTGTTGCCGAGCTTGTACTAGTCATCGTTGATCGCAAGTGATGTGGTTAAACAAGCCGATGTTTGGGCAGATATGATAAAAATACCAGACTTTACTTTTCTTGACCAAGCCCATTCATCCATGCCAAAATCTAGCAAAGGAGTAGCTTTATGAAAACAATCCTACTTACCCTATCTGCCCTATCCACCTTGGCACTAGGTATGTCTGCCTTTGCCAATCCCAACAATACCGCTTTGCGTCAGATTGAAGGTTGGTCAATGGCAAATTGTGGCAGCCCCAATCCTGCACATTGCACAGGCAGTAGTGGCGGTGGTAACAGTAACGGCTATTCCAACGCCCCTGTGGTGGCGGCAGTTTGGGCGTATGATAATGCCAAAGCAAGCAATATGCCCCTATTTTATAAAGTCTACGCCCTAAAAGGTCATGCTTATTTTGGTGAGAAGATGATGGACTATGGGGAAAAACACTGCCAAGAAACCTATGGCGGCAGATGTCAAGCCATCAGTTATGCCTATGGCTACACCTATTATGTCGCCGTTGCTTCTACGCACGACAAAGGAGTGGATAATAGCGTCAGTTCCGTTCAGTTTGATGAGACTCGCTCAGCCGCCAAAAAATCCGCACTCAATGCCTGCAAACAAACTGCAATAGAAGAAGGTCTTAATCCCAAAGACTGCAAAATCATTTATAACCGTAAGCTTGATTCAATAAAATCAGAAGTGCCGAGCAAGACGATTGCCAATGCGTTGTAGTTGTAAAGGTTGTAAATATCGGTACATCCATCACCATGAGTGTTGATAGGCTTTAGCAGATAAGACATTTTTATGAAAAAGTTTATGAAAAAGTGTTATTGATTTGCAGTGTCATGCTTGTCTCATCTAAACCATTAACACGCCACTTCCACGCCATCGTAAAACGCACCATAAACCACCCCATGACTAACAAACCACCCCATGACAGCGACAGCACCTATCAAACAGTCGCCTATGATTATTCACACCCCACACCAAAGCCACCAATGAGCATGAGCTCTTATTATTCTAACACCAAAACTCATCATCAAAGTAGCAAGTCGTCCATAAACCCACCCAAGTTAGCACAGAATCAAGTTGGCACAGAATAAGACTGCCCCCCAATACTGCCAAAGTCGCCCCCAACAAAAACTCAGTAGAATAAAACCTAAGCCAAGCCCTTAAAAATCCCATCAAAAGATGATTGCCACTGCCGTCATCTTTTTTATTTCATATTTAAGAAATTTCTGTACTCACGCTAAGTGTTTCCATGTTCCATCTGGGCACACACGACACACCGAGGTCATCGCTCTGCCCCTTTATGAGCCGACAATATCCTGCATAAGCGATCATCGCCCCATTATCAGTACAAAGATGCAGTGGCGCATAGTACACACTTGCTCCCATTTTAAGCAAGGCAGTTTCTAGATGCGTACGTAAGGCCTGGTTGGCAGAGACCCCTCCTGCGATGACGAGGCGTTTTAGTCCTGTTTGTTTTAAGGCTTTGGTGCATTTTTTGACCAACGTATCTACCACTGCGTACTGAAAACTTGCCGCAATGTTTGCACGAACAGTTGGGTTATTGTCACTGCCTTCGGTGTCCTTGATGAGATTATGCACCGCAGTTTTCATGCCACTAAAACTAAAATCCAAGCCCTTGCCCAGCATGGGACGTGGCAATTCATAAGCAAAAGCATCACCTCCTTTTGCCAATTGCTCCACATTTGGACCTCCAGGGTAGGGCAGACCAAGCATTTTGGCAGTTTTATCAAAACATTCTCCCACCGCATCATCGATGCTCTCACCCAGTATCTCATAGAGTCCCACGCCATCTGCCCGAACCAGCATGGTGTGACCGCCTGATACGAGCAAGCATACAAACGGGAAATCCAACCTGCCCTGCCCTGCCTTCAAGTCCATCCAATCTGTCATCGACTCTATCATCGGAGCAAGCAGATGCCCCTCCATGTGATGAACGCCCACCGCAGGTATGCCCAGTCCATAAGCGAGTGAACGCCCAAATAACGCACCCGTCATCAATGCTCCTATCAGCCCTGGACCTTTGGTGTAGGCAACTGCGTCAATGTCATGCTTATCAATACCGGCTTTTGTCAGCAGCTCATGAAATAAAGGGACGAGTTTGCGAATATGGTCTCGACTGGCAAGCTCTGGGACGACACCGCCATAGGTGGCATGCAGCTCAACCTGACTGTACAACACCTGAGCAAGCACGCCCCCTCTGCCATCATTCATCTGACTGTCATAGATGGCAAGCCCCGTCTCATCACAGGACGTCTCTAAACCTAATACCTTCATAGTGCTTTCTTCTAAAAATTTGACGCATTATAACATTTTACCGCATTTTTGATGCCAAGACCGTTGAAAAGAGAAAAATTTTGTGTTAATTTTAAGGCTTGATTGATAAAGTCGAAGTTGCGACTCTGCTTCATTACCTCTCATCAGATGGAAAATAAAACGACATGAAGTATCTTTTTTTACTAACTGGCATCTCCCTTTGTGGATTGATGGCTCATGCTTACAGTTCTACCATCACAGCCATCCCCACACAATCACAGTTACAGACTATCAGCAACTGGGTGTCTGACACTCCTCGCACCATCACTGACAACACCACCAAGACTGCCTTCTTACAAGCACAAGACACCATCACTGAACTGCTCTTAAAAGCCTCCTGTTCTCGTGAGGAGTTTCAGCTGTCACTTGGTAGCATTCAGGCACTTACCGCTCAGTCGTTCAACCTCATGAATAACTTATCGTATCTGCAATACCACCCAAAAGACCGCTGTGTCACCGTCAAGAACCTTGGCAATTGGCACATGCAAGCAGATAACGTACTAAGCTTCAATGTCATCTATGCTTCTGATGTCTCAGGTGAGAGCACCACTGCACTTGTTAAGCTGATTTTTGAGAACGGCAGATGGCTGGTATTAGAACATCTGGTACGCAGCTAAGATTTTTTATCCAAAATCATGACATCCCCCAACCTCATCATCGGCTTAACAGGAGGCATCGGCAGTGGCAAAACCACCGTCAGCGATTATTTTGCCACGCTCGGTATAGACGTTGTTGATGCAGACATCATCAGTCATGCCATCACCGCCAAAGGCTCGCCCATGCTGCTGACCTTATCAGAGGTTTTTGGGGCACAAATTTTATCAAACGACGAGCTTGACCGCACCAAACTTCGCCAACTCGTTTTTGCCAACCCCACCAAGCTCGCCCAGCTAAACGCCATCTTACATCCTGCCATACGCACCCAAATCAAACACGAACTCGATCACGCCACAAGCCCTTATGCCATCTTATCCGCTCCACTGCTGCTAGAGAGCATGGTGGGCGACGACAAAAATACAGGCTTGGTTGCCTTATGCGACAGGGTTTTAGTCGTGGATGTCCCCATGTCATTACAACTTCAGAGAGCCAGTCGCCGAGATGGACAAACCCAAGCAGACATCAAAGCCATCATTGATCGTCAAATCGGACGTGAAAAACGCTTAGCATATGCTGATGATGTGGTCGATAATTCAGGTGATTTGGACAATTTATACAGACAAATTCACGCACTGCATGAAAAATACCTAAGCCTAGCAAGCCCCAAAAAACTTTTGTAAGAAAATGCTTACACGATTTGACGATTTTTGCGTATTTTATTATCGTTGGTTGTTTGGCATAATACACCCATCAGCAAGGATTTTGGCACACGGATATGCCAGCATGGATGAGTGCTGATGATATGGAAAGCTTGGAAAGCTGATGGATCAGACCATATCCTAAAAAAACCACAAACTTCCCCCCTAAGTTTGTGGTTTCTTGTTTATAGGCTTAACAAATACAGTCCTACTGTTGCCACCAAATACAGCAGTCCGACATAAGCAAAGACAATCACCCACCAAGGCTGTGATGAGCATTTATCCCGCAGACCTAAGTTTAACCAAGCAAAGACAGGGGCGAATAAGAACGATAAAGTCATGGCAAAGACAAGCATTTTACCGACCACACCTTGAAACATTGCGATGACCACGCCTGCCATCATCAGAGCACCAAGCGTCCAATAACGAAGCTGTTTTTGGGTTCTCTCATCATCATGACACTGCCCCAACAGCAGTGCCACGGCTTGTTGATTGCCCCTTGAATAGCCATCAACTGCCACAAGCGTTGTACCATAAATACACATGAACGCCACAAGTGACATTGGCAGACGTGTCCACTCACCCATGGCATTTGCATACATCTGCACGAACTGCCCCACAAATTTTCCGCCTTGTAGTGGTTCATTATGATCCATGTGTAGCATTGCTCCTAGTGCCATAAACATGAGAGCCAATACCACACTCATGACATAGCCGACATTAAAATCGCGGCGATAGTATCTGCGATAATCGGGATTGGCTTTATTTTTTTCTACCACCCATAATGAGCTTGAGACACTAAGCTCCATGGGTGCAGGCATCCACCCCATAAGTGCCACCAAAAATGGCACAGCACTCCACACCCATGGCGAGGGGAGCAAATCATTCATCTTAGGCATCGGATTTACCATGACTATCATCAAGGCAATGAACGTGATGAATATCAAACCAAGCATGATAAGCTTGGACAGTCGGTCAAGCTGCTGATATTGTTTACCAAAGAGCAGCCAAACGAAACTTATCATCACCAGTGTATTTAAAGCGGGCAGCCCAACACCCTCTCCGATGACCATGCTCAACAGCACCGCTGACAACAGCGTACCACCTGCGATGTTCACCACGGTGGCAAAAAGATTAAATGCCAAAAAAAGCATTAAATACCCTTTACCTCGCTCAGCATATCCCACCAATAAGTTTTTATTGTTTTGATTGCTATAATCAAATGCCAAACGAAAAAAAGGGTATTTTAATAGATTAACAAGGACAATCAGTCCTGCTAGTTGCCAACCATAGTGAACGCCTGCTTGTGTAGAGGCGATGATGTGTGAACCTCCTACGCATGAAGAGGCCATGATAATGCCAGGACCATATCGGTCAAGCATTCGTATTTTGGGGAGTTGATGTGTGGGAGTATGAGATGACTTCATGATGAACCCGAATGATAACCAATCAAATCAGGGCAATCCATAAAGCTCGCTACCAGACAAACCAAACAAAAATGAAACCAACTCTCGCCATGCATGATGAGACTCATCGGTCAATGCCATTAGTTTCCTACGCCAGTATTAACTGTATCAGGTTCACGGGTATTTCTCAGCCATGCCAAGCATAGCACCCCGACTAAAACAACCTATTTTATAAAATAATCAATCGGCTTTCAATGATTTCTACCAAAACCATAAAATAAAACTTTTTACTTTTTAAGGCAGACTCGCTACAGCATGGACGCTTAATGCACTTAATGCACTCGTTTGGGTCACGGCAGTGTTTTTATTATGCATCACATGATAGTTCTGTTGGGCGTAACGCATGACATTTATTGACGATGCCAAGGTGGCAAATAAGCCATCTTGAGCATCTTTTGTGTATTGATGTTTTTTATGAACATATTTGGCATAGTCTGCCAGTAATGGTCTTATATCATCATTGCACGACAATAGCCAAAAACACCTTGATGTTATCTATTATTAAGGTGTTCTTGGTCATAAAGATGCTTGGGGTTAATTAGACAGGAATTCTTAGAACTTGGCCAACATAGATTTTATCAGGATGAGATAACAGTGGTTGATTCGCTTCAAAAATCTTATTGTATTCATTGGCATTGCCATACATTTCTTTGGCAATTTTAGATAATGTATCGCCCGATTTGACGGTATAAAAACGAGATTCTGGCTCAGGATTTGCCACTGTCAATTGGTCATCCACCTGAGCGACATGCTGAACATTTCCTGCTGCCAGCACAGCTTTTTCGCGGTCAGCCTGAGAAGCAGCCGTACCTGTCAAAACTACCGTATCGGTATCGCCATTATAGCTAACCTTTAGACCATCAATCTTAGCATTGGCTTGTACACGAGCAAGTAGCAGATTGGCGATGTCTTGGGCATTCGGCTCGGCAGGAGCAAATGGTGCTGGGGTGGCACTTGGCGTTGGAGCCGCCTCCTTTTTATTGCGATTGAAAATTTTATCGCCAATGTCTTTGGCAAAACTGAAAATACCCATGGCATTCTCCTTAAATTCTGTTGAATGAAAATAATGAGTTCATCAAAAATAAACCCAATCACTTACTGACCATCATGTTATTATAAAAGCATAAAAATTTGCACTGTATTTATGCATCAAATTGTTATACTTATGTAATGATTACTTTTTATTTTTCCATAAAAACACCTTTTAGAGCATCCTCTAAAAGGTGGTGTGCATTTGACTGTTTCAAGCGACTGCTTAAACTTTAGCAGTGACGTAATCGATCGCTTTTTGAACCGTGGTCAACTCTGCTGAATCTTCGTCAGGAATGGTGATACCAAACTCGTTCTCAAAGGCCATAACAAGCTCAACCAAATCAAGAGAGTCTGCACCCAAATCGTCCATAAAAGACGCTGCATTATTGATTTCGTCAGCGTTTAGGCTTAGTTGTTCAGCAACAGCTGCTTTAACTTTGGCTTCAATGTCGCTCATGAGAATTATCCTTTTAAAGTGGAATGAAAAAGAACACAAATTGCTTTATGCATGAATTTGACGTATGATAAAACATTTTTGGCATTTGTGCAAGTGTTTTATTACGTTCGTTCACATTTGACAGCGTTATTTTTGGCAGTCGATTTTGACTTGCAACGCCAATCTACCCATGCTGATGGGCAATAAGTCAAATACCTCGTCAAACTTATCACTATCTATCAAACTCTTAAGCTCAGGCTCTTTTTTCATGGTAGCAATATAGTTAGCGATTGCCGTTCGATATTTGACCTCGTCTGCCATATTCATGACGCGAAGGATGCTGATATTATGCCAGTGTTGGGCGAAGCTTGTATTTATCAAAGATTTTAACACTTCAGAAGTTTTTTGAGAACCATGTTTGGTGGCATAGGCATAGCTTTGGTCATACAGGACAGCATAAAGATTCTCCATACTCATGCCATCGCTGATGCATTTTTGTTCATCGAGCGTCGAGAATTTTGAGAAGGCGACACCAAAAAGCACATCACCATATAATGCATCTGAGATGGTTTGAGTACCTCCATTCATCAAAATGACGGCATCTGTCAGCTCTGTTGCTTGATACTCAAGGTTCATGCTAGATTCGCTCTTTTTTGGAACAATTTGGATAAGAGCAAGATTTCTGCGATTACTTTTTAGCAGTTGGTCTTTGAGTATCAAATCACGATGTATCTTAGTATCGCCCATGTTACTGCCATCTAAGATTTTTTGCAGAGGTGATGGCTGAGCCATTGCCTGAGATGTCATGATGACAACAATACAGATGAAAACACTGGCAAATAAATACCTCATAGAAACCTCCTTTTGAAATAAATGATGACATCAATAATATGAGTACCACAACTCCAACCTGCTAAAAACACAACAAATAGTACACCTCGCACCCTGTGATGTTAGTAGCTCATGGTGACATCTTAGCAAATTTTACCTCATCAGCCAACATGTTTTCACTTTTATGCATGAATGATGTAATTTTGGCTGAGCTACTTTTCAAAGCAAAAACCGCCCCATGTGGAGCGGTTAACATTAAGGCAGATGATATCATCTACATGTACATGCCGCCATTGACTGCCAATACCTCGCCTGTGATGTAGCTCGCCCCATCACTCGCCAAGAATGACACTGCCGTGGCAATCTCTTCAGGTCTTGCCATTCTCCCAAGGGGTACGGCATCTAGCATAGAATTAATCAAACGCTCGTCCAACTCCTCAGTCATGTCTGTCTCTACAAAACCAGGAGCGACACAGTTTACTGTCACGCCACGGGAACCTAACTCACGAGCCAAAGCACGCGTGAAACCCTCCACGCCTGCCTTAGATGCAGCATAATTGGTCTGACCTGCATTACCCATCTGTCCGACCACTGAGGTGATATTGATGATACGTCCATGACGTGCCTTCATCATGCCACGCACCGCACGGCGGCTCATGCGATAGATGCTCGTTAGGTTGGTGTCAAGTACAGATGCCCAGTCCTCATCTTTCATTCTCATGAGCAGCCCATCTTTGGTAATCCCTGCGTTATTAACCAACACATTCACGCTACCATAGACACTGTCAATCTCCTCAAAGAGCTTATCAATGGCTTCATCATCACACACATCAAGCACTCGCCCAATACCACCCGACTCAGCCAAGTACTCCTCTATCGCTTCCGCTCCTTTTTCGCTCGTGGCAGTGCCAATGACAAAATGACCCTCAGAGGCGAACTGCTCGGCAATGGCACGACCAATCCCACGGCTTGCCCCTGTCACTAAGATAATATTACGACTCATGTAACTGCTCCAATTTTTCTAAACGTGCTAATTTATCAGTAGGTAGTGCAAGGATAGGCGTCTCTTGACGCTTGGCAAGATTGGACAAGACATTGCCTGGTCCGCACTCTATCACCACATCTATTTGCTTATCAGCAAGCTTTTGCATGGTTTTTGCCCATTGTACTGGCATCGATAACTGCTCCGTGAGTGCCACCTTGATGTCATTAATGCTCTTATGCACCTCAGCATGACGATTTTGAATCACGGGAATTTGAGCAGTCTGGAATTCTGTGTCGTCTAATAATCCTGCCAATGCAGTGCTGGCAGGATTCATCAACTCGCAATGCGAGGGGACAGACACTTTTAAGGGTACGGTTTTTTTGCCCAGTGCCTCCACGGCAGCTACTACGTGAGCAACGCCCACCTCTGTTCCTGCTACCACCACTTGACCGGGGCTGTTGAAATTGGCAGGATTAACGATGCCGGCATTATCTTTGGCATTCTCACATAGGCTGGTTACCTGCTCATCATCAAGCCCAAGTACCGCCGCCATTTGCGTATCCATCCCTGCCACCGCTTGAGTCATGAGCTTGCCACGCTCATGCACCAAACGCACCGCATCTGCCAATGTCAATACGCCACCTGCTACCAATGCTGAGTACTCTCCCAAAGAATGTCCTGCCAAATACAAAGGCGTCACACCCAGCTTAGATAACTTATCTTTGACAATCTGCCAAATCGCCACACTTGCGGTCAATAGAGCAGGCTGTGTGAATTCTGTCTTATGCAGACGCGCCTCATCGTGGGTAATTTCCCATAAATCCACCCCTAATGCTTGGCTTGCTTCATCAAACACTGTCTTGATGATGTCAAAATACTCAGCAAGCTCATCCATCATACCAATGGTTTGAGAGCCTTGACCTGGAAAAATCACCGCCACACGTTTTGTTGTCATGTTTCACCATTTTTTATAAAAATTAACAATGCTGATATCGGTAACAGCAGAATTGTTTATTTTACCACATAGTAATAAACATATGTTTACGATTTTAAGAATTTCAAATAAAAAGCCAAGTTTATATCACTAAACTTGGCTTAGAAGTTGTCTTGCAAAATAACAACCGAACAAATTAGCTTTCGGCAGCCACTTTAAACAACTGACGACCACGGTAGAAACCGTCTTTGGTCGCATGATGGCGGATGTGTTTCTCGCCAGTGGTAGAATCAATGCTTAAAGTAGCAACACTAATACGGTCGTGAGAGCGACGCATGTCACGACGTGAACGGCTTTTGCGGTTTTGTTGAACTGCCATGATAGCTCCTAAATCTGGGGTGGCAAAACTGCCAAAATTCTCAATAAATGGGGTATCTCATTAATATCTGTGGCGGTAGCATCATTTTCGCCCAAAGTTGCTCAGATACATTAAACGTCCTATTATACCAAAAATTTGAGTTTTTTAAAGCCTATTTTATGAAATTTACAAAAATATTCCGTCATTTTGTGACTTGAACTTTGTGACTTGAACTGGCTTTGTGGGTTAAGTAATAATATCACCACCCATCGTTTTAACCAACCTAATTACCATCATCATAACTTACCTTTTAACTGCCCCAGCACGGCAAAAGGATTTTCTTTGGGCTCATCTACTACCTCTCCTACACTGTCAGTCAACATATTACAGTCATCATGGCGAGGTGAGAGCGGTATGGCAAGCAGCAGTTCATCTTCTAATAAATCCGTCACAGGCAGCATTTTTCGCTCATCTGTTGAGCAAATTTCATCAAGCAAAACATAATCTGCCGTCTCATCTATAGCTTCTAAGTAGCTGATTTGATTTTCATTTTCCAAAATCGCCATGCGATACTCGCCCGAGACGTCCACAGACATGGTGGACAGGCAGCGTTGGCATGGTACAGGCAGTACCGCCTTGATGTCATAATACAGCCACAGAAGTTTATCCTGCCTAGTTAGACGCATGGCAACCATCATCTCATGATTTTGATGGATATCAATGCTGATTTGCTTTGCCAGACGAGGCAAGACACCGATAGGAACAATACCCTGCCATGTAAAACCGATGTCCGACCATTTGTCAAGGATGATGTGTTTAGGCAGGCTAGTAGGCTGGTATATAGAGGTGTTCATGTCAGATGTGGTCATGTGAAGATCTTATAAAAATACATATAAAGCATATGGAGCGTGGTAAACATTTATATCACAAGATGGTGCGATGAAGACTTAACGCATCTTTCTTTTTTGCACCGACCATGCTCAAATTTTTTGATGGTCAAATCTTATTTTCACCAAAAACTTGCTTGATAAAATCATCATGAACTCAGATCCGGTTTGAAAAAACCAAATGGTTTTCCGTGATTTTAACAAAAAGAACCGAGATTAGGCATGTCATGCACTATATAAATGAACTCATGGCTATTATTTCACAAAACCTTATAAATTTCACGTAAAATTTTCTTAAATTAAGCAGCGCACACCGAGCCCATATACGCTGCTTACAATTTATTGGGATTTTGCTATAATGGGTTTTTAAAACGCAGCCAACACAATGACCACTACTGATTTTAAGTATTTAGATCCCAAGACACAGCTGATACCTTGGCAAGCTTTCTATGAGGATACGCAGATTCAGGCATATGTTCATGACATCTGCTCATTTGATGAGACATATCGCGAGTTGGTACGGACATGGCAAAGCCAAGATGATGATGAAAATTCTCAAACACGATGGCTGATTTTACTCTTTAATTACTTATATGGACATAGCACAATGCCAACACTGCTCGTACGTGGCGCGCATGAACCTGAATATTTTGCCAGCAGGGACGGTAAGCCTGCTCGAATTGAGTTTGCTCATGGGTTTTTTCAAAGTGCCTTACACGAGATCAGCCATTGGTGCGTGGCAGGACATCGAAGACGGCAGCTTGATGATTTTGGATACTGGTATTGTCCCGATGGGCGAGATGAGAACATGCAAAGGAAGTTTGAGCAAGTAGAAATCAAGCCCCAAGCTATAGAATGTCTACTGTCATTGGCTCTTGGTCGGTCTTTTTATGTCTCAGCGGACAATCTTGATGCCGATTTTGACACCACCAACAGCACGTTCGCCCAAGACGTCTATAATCAGGCACATCATTATCTGACTCACCCCCATACCCTTCCCAAAGATGCCAAGCGACTCATCTGGGTGTTTTTGGACATCAATTTAGCTCGCTTATTTGAGCTACCGACCCATTATAAGGACAAATCATGAAAACATTATACATCCACCCCGATAACCCTCAGCCTCGCTTAATGAATGATGTGATTTCTGCCATTAAATCAGGCGGGATTGTCATTTTGCCAACAGAGAGTGGCTACCGTTTTGGTTTTGGTATGAATGCCAAAGAAGCATTTGAGCGACTCAAGCGTTTGGGTGTAACGGAGGAGGATTTAACACTCATTTGTCATAATATCAGCCACTTATCCAAAATGGCGATGGTAACCAATGAGGTTTTCGCCCAACTAAAACAGGATTTTTTGCCGCTTAATCGCATTATTCTCATGCCCACCAAAGCAGTCAATAAGAAAATCATCAGCAAAAAATCCCTCGCCTTTAGCACCTCTGCCACGCCCATCATGATTACTTTATTAGAACAATTAGATGAAGCAATATTCGTAAGTCCACTACTTTACGAAGGCGAACGAGTGAGCGAATACCCTGATATTACTGATAAACTAGACACACGCGTTGATGTTTTTGTGGATGTTGGCGTGGTGAATGAGGTTGATGAAGGGATGATGGATTTGACTCAGTAATGTTCTTGTCAAACACACATGAACAAAAGACTTGCTTATTGGAGCGTGTAGAATGTGTGAACATTCATAAGACTTTCGATATTTAAGAGTGATTCATCTTATTTATGGCGCAGATGAGATGTCAGCACATTCTAAAAAAGGTGCAAGCTGCACCTTTTTTAACTCTTATTTACGGTCAGGCAGATTGATGTTCATTTCAAGCACATCCAGACTTTCTTCATGACGCTGTTTGATGTTCACATCATCAATCTGCACACCACTGATGAACTTATTAACCACCGCCAAAATCTCTCGCTTCATCTCGTCTATACGCTCGGGGGTTAGGCGTGTGTTTAGACGGTCGTGACTTGCCACAATGACTTTTAGGCGGTCTTTAGCAATAGATGCACTGGTTGGTTCATCACCTCCACCAAATAATGTACTCCAAAATCCTTTTTTCATATCAGCCTCCAAATAGCTTAGCAAAGAAGCCTTTTTTCTTCACTTCAATGTGACGCAAAGGTCGCTGCTCACCCAAAAATCTTGCCACGATGTCATCATAGCATTGACCTGCCGCTGAATCCTTGAAATAAATCACAGGCTGGCCGTGGTTAGAGGCCTCTAGTACGGCATTAGACTCAGGAATCACGCCGATGAGCGGCACTTTTAAGATGTCATTGGCAATGTCATCAATACCCATCATCTCTCCATGTGCGGCACGCTCTGGATTGTAGCGGGTAATCACCAAATGCTCTTTAACTGCACCCCCCTCTTCTGCTCGCTTGGTGCGAGATTGCAAGATGCCGATGATGCGGTCAGAATCTCGTACACTGGACACTTCTGGGTTGGTCACAATAAGTGCTTCATCTGCATGATACATGGCAAGCTGTGCTCCACGCTCAATACCTGCTGGACTGTCACAGATGATGTACTCAAAACCCAACTCATCAGACAGCTCCTTCATCACTGCTGCTACACCCTCGTCTGTTAATGCATCCTTATCACGAGTCTGCGAGGCGGGTAGGATATAAAGATTCTCTTGCTGTTTGTCTTTTACCAGTGCTTGAGAGAGTTTAGCATTACCACTAATCACATCAACAAAGTCATAAACAATGCGGTTCTCACAGCCCATGATTAGGTCCAAGTTACGCAGACCCACATCAAAGTCAATGATGACTGTCTTATAACCACGCTCTGCCAAACCTGCCCCAAAAGACGCACTGGTGGTGGTTTTGCCGACACCACCTTTACCTGACGTTACTACGATGATTTTTGCCACAGAACACTCCTTAATGCTCACAAGTCGCCATCAATTGGGGCAACTGATTAACTTTTAAATTTTATATTGTAACATAATTTTAAATACTTCACCATGCTTGAACAAAAATAAGTCCCTGATTTTTAACAACTTAAAAAGATGTTAAGCACCAAAGGCTTTATGATGAACATGACGGCAAAGACAGATGACTGTTAAACAGGGATAACTAAAATGCTCTCATATTTAAATAACATCATGAGCTACATCGCCATCAGCGTAAAAACCAGCCCCGAATGCTCATCATAGCTGACTTGTACCGCTTGATCAATCATCTCCTCGGGAATGGCATCGCTTAGACAATAAGTACCTGCTACCGAAACCAGTGTTGGGTTAAACTTTTGGCAAAAGATACGTGCATGCTTATCGCCCGTTGCCCCTGCGACCAGCCTCCCTTGACCATGCCCATAGACGTGCAGATTATTATCGGTAATAGCCTCCGCCCCTTTATTGACCCCACCAATGACAATCAAATCTCCGCCCAAATGTTGTAGGCTCTGACCTGAACGCAACATCTGGCTATGTACACTACTGGTCACTCCCCGTTCACTGTAAGGCATGATCTGCTCAGTCAGTTGCAGCGGTGCTGTTTGGATTTGACTTACTGCTACCTGAACAGGCTTGTCAGAATCGCTTGGCTGCTGCATTTGGCTTTTTAAGGCTTTATCAGCCTTGGTAGCCTCTTCGGTGATGGCTGAATTTATCGTAGGACTGGAGTACGAATCTGTAGGCTTAATACGCTCCATGCGTTTACCATCAGCAGGAAACGTAGCAAGGCGTAGCGTATTTGCCTGCTTGGTAAGTATGCCATCTACCACACCAATCGGCTGTACACCTATGCTCCACAGCATCTCCACCAGAGCAGGTAGGTCAAGTTCACACTCGCTGTCTAGCACCACAGGCACAGACACACCATCCTTTAATAAAAGCTCCAACTCGCTTTGGATAACATTTAGGTCGTCGGTGTGTAGTTTTAGACGGCTAAAGCTCAACATTTTACCAAATAAGGTTATGGGTTTCATACTATTATCACCTTAAAAATTTTGGTAATTTTATCATTTTTTTAGGACTTTGGGGCGATTTCATGACAGTTATTAAAGGATGACCGCTAAAAGCAACAGACATTAAATCTGTCGCTCTTAATAAATATCACTCACAGATGAAGCTGCTCTTTATGCTTCCATTGTTGGATTTTGACTTGTTTTTCAAAGGCATTTAACGCATCATCTATCACTCCACTCACCAAATTTTGCAGCTCAGGATGTGTGGTATCGATATTTGCAATGCCATGAGCGATATTTTTCATAAGTACATCTAGAGTATTAGGGTCAAACAAATGTTGGTTGACCGCTGTCGTGACATTCTCACCAATATGACGACCGACATTTGTAATTTGCGACTCTATCATACCTCCTGCAATCGGAATGAGTTTTAAGTAACGTCTTAGCTCAGGAGTATCTAAAAGTGCCTGCTCCACAGACGTGCCGATGTCATAAGAGAGTTTTTGTCCAGCGTGTGCCAAAAAAGCCTGTTGCAGCTTGGGAGTGAGTTCACGGCGAAGCAGATCGAGCACAACACCCTCAAACTCCGCCCGATTACGGTCGATGGTGTGCTGAATCAGTGTACCATGTGTCTTTGACTGCGACAGTTGCTCACGAAAGTTGTCAATGGCGGTTAAAATCACCCTATCAGAGAGCTCCTCCAAGATGACATGGTAATAAAACTGTGCTGATTTTATCCATTTTCTAGGAATGACCACCACGCCCGTATCATGCAACCTCTTAATGATGATTCCTGCTCGCAACAATCTTAACGCTCGAAGCATGGGAATACATGCCAATACCTCATACCAATGCACAAAAGGAAAAAAGAACCAGCGATAATACACACGACGTTTGATGGCAATACCCCAACGCACCAACAGTTCACTTACCCAAAACAGCGTGAACACCCCTCCGATGGCAGATAAGGTCAAATGATGTTGGTTTTGATAAATCCCAAGCATGCCATCAAATCCACCCCACTGAGCAAATTTTGTGGCTAATCCACTCATCAAGATGTTGTCAAGGAATATTAAGCACAGGTCAATAACCAACAGCACCAACATGACAACATCATAAGCAATCTTCATTCGACTTTGTCTGGTAGTCGGTTCTCGCTCATCTTTATCATTTCCAAAAAGAGGAATGACATCTTCAGGCACCTCAGAGGGCTGTGGAATCTCTAAATCGGTCAAATCGGGCGTATGTTTGGTTGGCATGGTGTGTCGCTGTGGTTATCTGTTACTGGTGGTTTAGGTGTTGTGTGTTTAAAATGATATGGGTACGGTAAAACATTAAGCTGTTTTATATATTTTGTCATTTGCGATAAAATTTACTCACTGGCATCGGTTTGAGTTCACTCGCCAGCTCTCACATGAAATTCATTCATCATCTGCTCGATGGTCTCATCTTTTTGTTGCCATGTCTTATCCAGAAAATCAAACAGTGCTGCTTTTACCTTTTCATCACTGTCGTATTTACCTGCTTTTAGTGCTTCAAATAACGCGTCATCTATTGATAAATGACGAACATCAACACCCAAACGGGTCATCTTGCCTGCCCACAGCTCACCATAGTCAGGCACGCCATCAGGGTAAACCAGTGTCATGTCTAAGATGCCATCTATTTTATCTCCCAAACTGGCAATCGCCAAAGCAAAGCCTCCTGCCTTGGGTTTTAGCAGGTGTCGATAAGGTGAGTTCTGACGCTCATGTTTGTTCTTACTAAACCGCGTGCCCTCTAAGAAATTTAGTAACACAAAGGGTTTATCAGCCAGCAACTGACAAGCACGTCTAGCTTCCTCTAAGTCTCGAGTTGCAAGAGCGGGATTATTGGCGATTTGTTCCTTAGAATGGCGTTTCATCATCGGGAAATCTAAGAAATAAAATGCCTGCCCAACGATAGGAATGTAGAGCAGCTCATGCTTGGCGAAGAAACGCGTGATTGGCAAACGAGATTCGCTCACATACTGCACGACACTGGTGTCCACCCATGACTGATGGTTGCAAATCAAAAGATAACGCCCATCTTTTTTCAAGTCATCTGGCATATTAATCCGCCAATCACGCTGCGGAATGAGCTTATCTAACAAAAAATTATTGGTATTAATCCAATGATTGGTAATACCAAGCACCACTTTATCGCCTCTCTTTGAGCCAAAAAGGGTCTTAGCCAGTCCTGCCCCGTATAAAGGCATGCCAATGATTGCACTATTAATGAACATCGTTCCTAACCCCGTTCCTAAGCTTAATGTTTGGGCAAGTTTGGGGTGTTTATTATGCAATTTCTGGAAAAAAGGAGAGGGGGTGCGGTTTTTGTTATGCATGAGGGTCGCCAAAGTTAATTGTAACAATTTGTGTTTATCTTGTCGCCCACCATGACATCTGATGATGAGCGTCATCATAGCCGTCATTTTATCAAACTTCTGATAAAATCGCTAAGTATTTCAAAGGGATTCTGATAAGAATTCACTTAAAAAGAAGAGTCCTTGATAAACTTTGTCACAATTTTACTAAAAATTTCATGAATTTTCATGCAAAAATTCAACCAAACTTAGGGGTTTTGAGCAAAATATCACGCACATCTTTTATTTAAAATAACCGATTAACTACACAGTTATAACAAATAGGATAATTTTTTACGGCATAATAGCCCCATCAAGTAGCCCAAGTCTGAAGCTGAAGCCTACTTTTTAGTTGATTTTAATCTTTTGATATCATCTTAGTTTAGTAGAATTTTGATTAAATTTTATTCATCCATAGGAGTATTCCATGAAAAAAATTCTTACCATCACGGCCGTCTCTGCAAGCATGGTGTTAGCTGGCTGTGCCAGTACAAGCACAGGCACAGGCATCAATGACACCACCAAAAAAGCAGGCATTGGTGCATTGGCAGGTGCCGCCCTAGGTGCAGGCATCTCTAAAGCAACCGGAGGTGAAAAAACCGGTCGTGATGCCGCCATTGGTGCTGCCTTGGGTGCTGGTGTTGGTGCGTACATGAGTCGCCAAGAGGCCAAACTCAAACAACAGACGGCGGGTACAGGCATTCAAGTAGAAAGAGACCCCGTGACAAACAACATCAATCTGTCCATTCCAGAGGCCATCACCTTTAATGTAGGCAGATATGACATTAAACCCAGCTCATACAACACGCTAAACCAAGTAGCAAGCACACTAAATCAGTATAACCAGACCACCGTCATGGTCAATGGCTATGCTTCTATCGAGGGTAATGCTAACGCTAACCAAGTTCTGTCACAGAACCGTGCTGCTGCTGTTGCCAATTATTTGGCAGGTCAAGGCGTAAGTGCTAGCCGTATTAGTGCCATTGGTCGTGGTGCAACCACTCAGTTCGGCAGCACCTACGAACCTAACCGCCGTGTCGAACTGACCATTTTGGCTCCACAAAGTGTGAACTGATGACTCGCCCATTCATCTGATGGCTAATTCATCAATAAAATCAGGTCATTGAATTGACCTGATTTTTATTTTTTTAAGCATCATGCCCAGAGGATTTGCATGATCATGATAAAATAGCCCAAAAGACTTTCTGACCGCTCATGTCGCACACTGATTTATCCGCTCATTTCGCCAAACATGGCATTGTGTTAACCATTACCAAAAAAGCCATTAAGCATATTAACTTCCGCCTAAAATTTCATGAGGGCGTCACCCATTTTTACATCAGTACCCCTCATCATGTGTCTGATGACTCATTAAATCGGCTTATCATGAGCAAATCAGCATGGGTGATGAAGCACCACCACACTCATCTGCTTCATCAACAAACCAATGCTCCAACTCATACCTTATGGGGTCAGCCTCTGGACATGAATGCTTACTTGGGGTGTACCCCCATCGCAAATCTGTCATCGCACAACCATCAAACAAACCATCATGCTTGCCGACTGGCCATTTATGAGCATGAACTCAAAAAAAGACTGCCCACACTTGCAGCGACATGGCAGTCCAAAGTAGGTCAAGTCGCCAATGAAATTCGCACCAAAAAGATGCGTACCCGATGGGGCAGCTGCAACACTCGGCAGAGACGCATTTGGCTATCAATCTACTTGGCTGCATATCCCTATGAGTGTACTGAATACGTTTTTGTTCATGAGCTGTGCCATCTGATTCACCCCAATCACAGCTCCCAATTTTGGGCAACTGTCAAAAAAGCCATGCCCGATTATCGGACATGGCATGACTTACTCAAAGGCAAGGTATAGTCAAGCATGGCGATGACTTGCTTTACCCACTATATTTACGCTGAAACATTTGTTTTATTTTTATGCTCTGTTAAAGCATCGTTAAAGAGCGTGCTTAGAATTTTGACATCATTGACACGAGCATAGTTTAGGCGAGTGACAAATGCCAATCTTCTGTGTGGACCTGATTCATTTAGGGGCAGAGCCGTCACATCATCACCGATTTGTGCCAATGCCATCTCTGGCACTAAGGTCGTCCCCACACCGACTTTTGCCATCTGAATGAGTGTGTTCAAGCTGGCGTCTGAAAAGCTCGATTTTAGCTCATTTTTATTCATGGCGCACACTGACAGCACTTGGTCAGTCAAACAATGCCCTTCACCTAGCAGCAGGACATCATTCTCAAAAAGCTCTGTACTAGACAGACTGGTCTTAGCATACAGCTTGTCGTCTTTTGGGAAAATGGCATAGAAATTTTCT
>JBHCHC010000154.1:0-3983 GCA_041802645.1 Moraxella sp.
AAAGTGATTGTTTTGATGATTGTTTAGGTATTCATCGCCAATATTACGCCCTCCAATGATGCTAAGGCGATTATCAAAGGTCATGCTTTTTATTATGCATACGCCTATTGATACGCACAGGAGAAGTTAAGTAATTGACAAAACGATACCGGCGATAAACAAAAGGATTGACGACACGTACTGCGATATTTGGATGTTTAGCGAATAAAAGAAGCTGTTCATCTAGATTTGGGTTGCTGTTAAAATCATCAAGTAACAGCCTAATCAACACGCCACGCTCTGCTGCATGCCATAAGTCTTTTAGCATCAACACGCCCGCTTCATCATCATGCCAGATATAGTACTGCACATCAATGGTGTGGCTTGCCATATCCGATAAAATACTACGAGCAGCAAAGGCATCTGCCCCTGTGGCGATGGGATAGTAGCCCGATAGTGTGGGGTAGTACTCAGACTGCTCGTCAATAATGGTATTTAAAGAGGGGTTATCTGCATCAGTGCCTGATGCATTGGATAATTGTTGATGGGCCAGATGGACTCGCTCAGTCAGCTGCTCGCTTTTGGGTAGATGGGGTGTGATTGGTAGCGACTGACAAGCACTCAGTGCCATGCCTACGCTAAGTATCATCATAAGCATACGAGAAGTCATTACCAAAGCCCATATTGATTAAAATGAACAAATTATAGTAGATTATCAGAGCTTAGCAACATGGATGACATCATCCAAAACCGCCAAGTCCTAAGCTCAAAACAGGTTTATTAGCCGATAATCTTAAAGAACTGTAATAAAAACAATCCTGCAAAGCCTGTCAAGAACACAATGCCGCAGATGGCATAGATATTCATCATGGGATTTAGTTTGCCATGTGTCTTGATGAGGAGATAGTTTAAATAAGCAAAGATTGGGGCTGTCACAAAGGCAGAAATCATGGCAAATTTTAGCAACGTCGCCATCTGACCCATAAAGAAAGTGATTAAAATAAATCCTGTGATGATGGTGAACGTTGTCCAAAACAGGGTGGTTTTATTCGTTGGTGTGCGACCGCTGACCAAGGTAAAGGATTCAGCATTGGCGCGCCCATAACCGTCGGCACACGTGATGACAGTACCAAACATGCATAAAAAGGCGATGAATGTGACCAGCCCACGTGACCATTCACCAATGGTTTGGGTATACATCTCGATTAATTGTCCAACGTAAGCACCACCTTGCATGGCAATCTCTTGACCTGATCCATACTGAACAAATACACCCAACGCCAAGAAAAATAATGCCAAGATGGCTGAGGTCATGTAGCCGACATTAAAGTCAAGCAAACCTTGCTCGCGAGTGGGATGGTCGTCACGGATTTTTTTGGCAGTCCATACAGAGGAGATGGCAGAGAACTCAAGAGGAGTTGGCATCCAACCCATCAAAGCGATGATGAAGGCAAGTCCTGCCGCATTATAAGGAGAGACAGTGATAAAATCAGCAGGTGGCGGTGTTGCCTTGGCACCTGCAATCATCACCGCAAATATTGTGGCAATGGTTAAAAGAATGATGATCCATTTGGTGACACCGTCTAATAGCTTAAAATGACCAAATATCAATAATGCCCAAGACACTACCATGACGATGGCTGACAAAGTGATGGTTGAGAGTTCAAGGGGAATCATGTAGCTTAAAATGACTGCCGTCAATAGAGCCACCGCCCCTGTGCTGATCATGCCTGAGAGGATGGATAAAATAAAAAATGCCCAAAGATACACTTTGGATTTTTTGGCATAACCTGTAATAAGGCTGTCACCTGTTTCATATGCATAATCGGTGGCAAAGCGAAAAAAGGGGTATTTAAAGAAGTTTGCCAAAATAATCATGATGGCAAGTTGCCATCCATACAATGCCCCTGCTTGTGTAGAAGCAATTAAATGCGATCCACCAATGGCAGCGGATGCAATTAAAATACCCGGACCAAATGCTTTCCAATTAATGGTTTTGGACATATTACCCCCAATAATCATAACAAAAAACGATAAAAAAATTTTGGCAAGGGTAACACATTATGCCAAATTTTTTTATGATTTTTTATGATAAATGAGGCAGTATTTGGAGCATTTTTATACAAGACATTGTTGGTTGCCTGCATGTCTTGATGGGTGCAGGCGTAGCGTGTGTCATATGAAACTTAAACTTTATTCAGTTTAATTTCTTAAATGATGCATAAAACACATTTACAAAGCTATCTTATTATGAGTTGACAATAACCGATAAAAACATCAAGCAGAAACAACGGGCAGAATGCTTTTGCAGAATGCGTGTTTTGACATCAAAATTTTATGTTAAAATGGCTTTGATTACAATCACGGATATCTTATCCATGTTTAGGCTGACCTTTTTGGGTACATCAAGTAGTATTCCCACCCAACAACGCAATGTATCTTCGATTGCGGTAGAAAGCATGCCAAACCTTCATGTTAAGCATCATGGCTGGCTACTGGTGGACTGCGGCGAGGGCACACAACATCAGTTATTAAAAAGTCATTTATCACTGCATGATTTGTCTGCCATCTTAATCACACATACCCATGGCGACCATTGCTATGGTCTGGGAGGGCTACTTGCTAGCATGAGCATGATTCAACGCAAACAGCCTCTAACCATTATTGCTCCAAAGGTCATTGGTCAATTATTAGACACACTTACTGTTGTCAGTGGGCTGCATTTGAGTTATTCAATTCATCTGATGGCGATAGAGGACGATTTGGGTGAAGCAATTAAAGTTTGCTTAGGCGAGGGGCATGACATCTATATACGCATGCATGAGTTGTCACATCGCATGGCTTCCTATGGTTTTGAGATAAGTCAGGTGCTTAAAAAAGACAAGTTGCTCATTGAGAAATTAACCCATGATGGTATTGCGAACAGACATTGGAATGCCATTTTAAAGTCTGATGAGCCACTTAGGGTAGATGATAGGACCATCACGCCACAAACATACAAAATTCATATTCAAAGTAATCTAAAAATCGTCATCGCAGGCGATAATGATGTTCCAGAACTACTTAGTTCGGCCGTGGCAGGCTGTCAGGCTCTCGTTCATGAAGCCACTTATACCGATGAGGTTCGTCAGAAGATTTTGGCAAAATCTAAGATGCGGGGAGGTTTTGACCCTAAGCATTCGAGTGCTAAGATGGTGGCACAGTTTGCTCAGACTCATGGTATTCCTAGACTCATACTGACTCATTTTAGTCCCAGATACGCCCCTTTTGATGACGAGCAGGATAAGAGACCAAATATGGGACACATTCGTGCCGAAGCGATGCAACACTATCAAGGCAAACTTGTACTGGCGAGTGATTTTATGCAGGTAATTGTAGATAGCGACTCATCAGATGAGATCATCCAGAAAGCTTAAACACCTGCTAAGGCAGTAGCAATTGGTAAATGCTTACCGACTTTAAATTTGAAAATCCATGCTAGCATCATTGTCATTGAGTACCGCTAAGTCTTCTTTATCAAGATTTTTAATGGCAGATTTGCAAAAATTGGGGTCAAGACGGCAAAGGGCGTTTTGTAGTTCGTCAATTTGCTTGTCTTGGTTCTGAATGTGAATTAGCATTTTGGCAATACTGCTTGCTACGGGGTCATTGATGTTTGGGCTTAATCCATAAGCATTAAAACTGGCATCATTGGTAGATTCTAGCTGGATATTTTTGTCAGGCATGCTAGGTTTGGTTTGTGCCTTGTCCTCGCCTGTTTCGGTATTTTTGACGGTCTTATCTATCATGCGTGCTGCAGAACCGACCATCGTAGCATTGGCAGGTACGGGCTTGACCACCACAGCATTTGAGCCTACTTTGGCGTTATCACCCACACTAAATCCACCCAAAATCTTTGCCCCAGCACCCACCACGACATTATTGCCTAAGGTAGGATGGCGTTTTGCTCCTTTCTCCCATGACACCCCCCCCAAGGTTACGCCATGATATAAAGTAACATCATC
>JBHCHC010000155.1:0-7490 GCA_041802645.1 Moraxella sp.
AGGGCGGTTTAAGTATGGTACAGACCTTAATTCATGGCACAGTTATTTTTGATGATGTCCAAAAACTACTTTATGGCAATGTACTTTTTTCACTGTACTTATCACTGCTAGCGCTTAGGATTTGGCATGCTGAGAGGCGGCATTTTTTGGTGAAAATAGCCTGCATTTTACTCTTATATCCTGTGATTGAGCTGTGCGATTATGGCTTTTCCATGATTTTTATGACCTTATTATTCGATTATTTTTATCGCAAGAATCAGCCCATACACTTAATCACCTACTACCTCCTGTCGCTGCCTGTCATTTATGTCTTGATTTATGGCTTTCAAAAAACCGTAGGGCTTGGATTCATGCACGTTGGTATGATATTAACCGCTTGTCTAATCATGGCATTTAACGGACAAAAAGGCTCTAACTTTGGTGGCCGATATCTGTTTTATTGGTTTTATCCCATTCATCTCATCCTGATTGCCGTAGCAGAGTTCTTGTTGATTAACCGATGAACTTTCAAAAAATTGCAAACTTTTAAAATGCGTCCAGAGTGTATTGGTGTTCACACACCTTAAGAAAAACGTCAGATGTTAAATGCTGGGCATGTTTTGGTAAAAATATCGGCATAATAGACATTTTTCATGCCAATCTAAGATAAGTTTTGTTCAGAACAGCTCTTGTGTTCGTTAAGTGCCATTCTGCAAAAACTCTCTATAAACTTTTGCTTTTTGTGTTTATGTAATCCTTGATGGCAGCAAGGCAGATTTTTTTAGGCCATGGTAGGTGTTTTTCAATCTTTTGTACATACCAGCTTTTATCCGCTTCATTAGTCATACGCTCATTAAGACAACCTTTGTGTCTATCATGCCATTCATCTAGGGCTTTGATAAAATCTTTGTGGCTCTGATTGATTTTTCTTACTTAACAGTAAGTTGTTGGTAGGCTGATTTGCCTTGGGTGTATTTTTTGCCAAAGTTCTTCATCATTGCATCATTTGGTGGTTAAAACTACCTCACACAGACTTTAAAGTGATACTGTTGTTTAGGTGCTTTTTAGCATTTTTCTTGATATTTACAAAACCATCATCGACATGCTTTTTGCTTTTTATAAAAACCCATTCAAAGCCATATGACATCAGGATTTGAATGGGGTATCGACATGAATTTTATCTATGATACCAGCAAGACTTATGAGAATATTTTTTCAAACATACTCAAAAACCTTTTATATCAAGGGTGCAAAATACAATGTGAATGGACCCTAGACAAAAGGTAAAATGATTTATCTTATTGCCAAATATGTTCGCAAGCTATTAGTTATGTGCCAATGCATCAACAGGGTTTAAACGAGAGGCATTACGAGCCGGCAAAAAACCAAACAACACACCGATGAGTGTTGAGCAGACAAAGGCAACCACGATGGATAAGGGCGAATAAATCACACCGACATTCTCGCCTCCAAATTTATTAACAAGACCGCCCACACCAAAGGCTAGCAGTATGCCAAGCACGCCGCCCAAGATACACACCAACACCGCCTCTATCAAAAATTGCCCCAAGATATCAGATTGTCTTGCACCAACTGCCATACGCACACCTATCTCGCTGGTACGTTCAGTCACAGACACGAGCATGATGTTCATCACTCCAATGCCCCCCACGATGAGCGAGATGATGGCGATAGACGAGATGAGCAAGGTCATGGCGGTGGTAGTGGACTGCACGGTCTCTTTGATGCTATCGGTATTCATGATGTTAAAATCATCTGTGCCATGTCGTGACTTAATTAAGTCATAAATGGCCGTCTCAGCAATGGCAGAGGGCGTTCCTTCATCGATGAGTACAACAAAGCGGTCAATGGTATTGGTGCCCAGCATACGATACATCACGGTGGTGTATGGCATATACACCGTGGGGGCATTACTGGTACGGGCAAAAGATGATGTTTTTTCATCAAGCACGCCTACGATTTGGGCGGGAACATTGCCAATGAGTAAGGTCTGCCCAATGGGGTTGCCTTGACTATTAAAGTAGCTTTTGTAGGCGTTTTGGTCAATGATGACATCTTGGACGGCTTTATTGATGCTCTCATCATTAAAGCCTTGACCCATCGAGAGTTTCTCGCCTGTCACTGACAGATAGTCTTTGCCAACACCATTGACTGTGCCTGTCACATCTATATTCTGATAGCGGATACTCACCGACTTGTCCACTTGCGGGCTGACCGATTTGGCATAAGGCTGGTCAGCAACGGCTTGAGCATCTGCCACCGTGAGATTATCACGCCCAAATCGACGGCGTGGATCGCCAAAGGGATAGCCATCCATGACGGTGATGGTGTTGGTACCTAAGGCGTTGATGTCAGCTAAGATTTTGGCTTGTGAGCCTTGACCAAGCCCCACGATGGATACCACAGAGGCAATACCAATGATGATGCCAAGCATGGTCAATAGCGTTCGCATCTTATGAGCTCTCATGGCATAGACGGACATTTTAAAGGCCTCTTTGAGCCTGTCAAGCCAAGAAAACAAGCTGTTTTTTGTGGCAAAATTATTTTTGCTGGTAGCAACATGACCGCTGCTATGACCTACCTCATCTCTGGCATTGTCTGTATAATAATCAGCGATGATTTGACCATCTTTGAGTTCAATGACTCGCTCTGCCTGCTGAGCCAAATTAGGATCATGCGTGACCATGATGATGGTATGCCCCTCATCTTTGAGCTGATGTAAAATATTCATGACTTCCTTGCCAGAACCACTATCTAACGCCCCTGTTGGTTCATCTGCCAAGATGATGTCACCTCCGTTCATGAGTGCTCGTGCGATAGAGACACGTTGCTGCTGACCGCCTGACAGCTGATTTGGACGGTTCATGGTTTTATCTGCCAAACCAAGCTGTACCAGCAATGCATTGGCACGTTCACGGCGAGCGGAGGTATTCATGCCTGCATAGACCGCAGGCACCGTCACATTATCAAGGGCATTAATGTCACCTAAAAGGTGATAACGCTGAAAAATAAAGCCAAAATGCTCACGTCTTAATTTGGCAAGCTCTTCATTATCCATATCATTGACAGATTTGCCAAAAATGGTATAACTGCCACTCGTGGCCTTATCAAGGCACCCTAAAATATTCATGAGGGTACTCTTGCCTGATCCCGACTGACCGATAATGGCGACCATTTCTCCTTGATATAAAGTCAAATCAATCCCGTGTAAAATCCTAATATAGCCATCTCCTGCAGGAAACTCACGGACAAGGTTTTCAATGTTGATGAGCGGTGTTTTCATGGCAGTCCTCATCACATCATTGGTCGGCGGTTTTGTTGTCTTTGCCCACTTTGTTCACCAGCCTCACCAATCACAACTTTATCACCGGCTTTAAGACCTGACTTAATCTCAGCATTAACACGATTATTTAGACCCACAGAGACCTGAACAGGTTTGGCAATACCATCTTCACCTACGACACGCACGCTGTACTTGCCTTTATCACTGGTTAGGGCAGACGAAGGAATGGTCAGTACATTTTTTACTGAACTTGTGATGATATTCACCTGTGCAGTCATGTCAATTCTAAACTTGCGTTCACCATTATCCACATCCAAATATCCAATATAATAAACGGCAGAGTCTGTACTGCTGGAGGTGCTGATGTTCTCAGGAGCAGGCTCTACACCTGCCAATATGGCATCAAACTGCTGTTCGGTGTTGCCAATGATGTTAAAGCGGGCTGGCATCCCTGCGGTGACATTGACCACGTCTGCCTCTGAGATTTGAGCATTAATACGCACCCGACTTAGGTCGGCAAGTGTGACGATGGTTGGTGCAGACTGATTGGCATTTACTGTCGTACCCTCTTTTTGGGTCACAGATACTACCGTACCATCTATCGGAGCGGTAATGGTGGTATAACGCAAGTCCTCTTGAGCGGTGGACAGATCATTTTGAGCTTTATTGATGGTTGCTTGTTGGCTTTGGATGTTGGCTTTGGCACTATTGACATCATGCTTGGCGTTTTGTAGGTTTGCCCTTGCCACTTCTAGATTGGCCTTTGCCACCTCTACACTTGCCTGTGCATCATCATACTCTTGACGGCTGATGGCATTGATGTCAATTAAAGATGCCAAACGATCAAAAGCTTTTTGGGCTTTATTTAGCTCAGCAATTCGGGTATTAACCGTTGCCTGAGCACTGGCCACATTGCCTTGATTACTGTTTAGGCTACTTTGAGCTTGAGCAAGACCTGCTTGGGCTTGTTGTAGATTCGCCTGAGCATTGGCGACGGTATTTTTTTGTTCTACTTGACTGATTTGGGCGATGATGTCGCCTTTTTTAACCTCAGAGCCGACATCGACATACAGCTTAACAATCTCTCCTGATACCTGAGCACCCACATCGACACTTTGAATGGGCTTGACCTTACCTGATGCCATGACAGCATTCTCAATATCTCCCATGACAGCCTCTGCGGTCAGGTACGATGGTGGTGCTTCTTTTGGCTTAAAAAAATAATACAAAACAGCAATGATAACTGCTGCCATCACGGCGATGATAAACCATTTCATCATCGGTGGCAGCTTGGTCTTTTTTGTGGATGTGGTAACAGACATGACGTTTTTCCAAAGATAATTTTTTTAAAATGATGGGTGTCAACAGCGATAACAACAAATCAAGACAAAGCACCAAGACAAAGCACGGACACAAGCAAGACGCTATTTTGATAAAGTTGAGTTTTTTTCTCAAGTGTTTTTTGTAACGATTGACGCTGGTGGCGTGAAGTTATTGATGGCTTCGTAATGAATAAACTGATTAATAATCAATAATTTATAATATATCTGGATACGGCAGCTTCGTTTCATTTAGGTTTTCAGAGATGTTTTTATGATATTTTAAGACAAATCGGTAAGTTTTTTACAAAATTCACACCAAGTGGCATCAGAACCTACGCTTGGACGTATTTGACACAGTAAATCCGCACATTGCCAACACCAAATCAGCCATCATCTGCCATGTGTGCTTATCACTCACACCCTTGATGGCTTTATCAATGGCATAGACCTCAGACAGCCAAGCACCCCCCTGTCCAGATAGCCGTCTTGCCGCCTGTTCATAGACATAGATTTTGCTTTGCCAAATGCCAAGTTCACTGGGATGTTTACCCGCCTGAATCTGTAAAATTAACCTGATATCTTTTGCCAATGCCCACAACACGATGTTCGGTGCGGTATCAGTGCGTTTTAGGTGATGTAGGATGCTTAGGCTTTTATGAACATTTCCCATCAAGATGTTATCTAACAGGTGAAAGACGGTAAAGTCCGCCCCATCAACCAGCGATTCGGTAAGCTCCTCCACCCCAATCATCTGTCCATGTAGATGTAAAAAAGAGGTTCGCCACAGGGTTTGATAGGCGGACAACAAATGATGCTCGGTATGTGCCAACAGCATCTGCCACGCCTCAGAAGTCAGTGTCAATCCTAACTCATTGGCTTTAGCGGTCAAGATGTCCCTACGCAACTGTTCGTTATAAACGTTGCCATCGATGATAAGCCCTTGACCATCAAAGAATTTTAGGGCTTTGGTGGTCAGAGATTTTTTATCCTGCCTAGGTAGATACCACAGCAGATGATTGTGGTTGTGCCCACTTGCCACATCCTCAGCAAAGGCGGTCAGGCGAGTAATCGCTTTGGCATCAGGTTTATGATTGCCAGAAACAATAAGAGCGGTGCTGTCACCAAATAAAGATAAGTCGTTCAGCTCGGCAACCACATCAAGCCATGATTTGACTGATGTCAATTCCATGCGTTTGATGAGTTGATGATTTGCTGACCAATGTGGCCGACACGCATCACACAGCCATTGATATAACAAGGGCTCGTCAGAATGAATGAGCCACAAACCCTTGGTTGCTATGGCGTTATCGCCCGTCAGATGATGAAAAAAGGGTAAAAATCGCTGCTGCACAAGATGCCTCAGTTATTAGGGCGTGCCATCGCCCGATAACGCTCAGCTATACGTTCGCCCAACTGGTCATAAAGCCAACCTTTGCTTTCTTCGCCTTGTTGGTCAAACACGACCACACTCGCTTCATTATACTGATAGCTTTGCTCTACTTGCATGGGGGTGGTTGTGGTTCTACCCCCAACATTCATGCTCACCTCAGCACTTAACACAAGGCGAATCTCCGTCAATGTTCCCACAAGCTCATAACGGCGAAAGCGTATGTCATCTACATGAATTTGATTGGTACTTAAACCGGTTTGTAAATGCATGTGCGTTAAATGTTTGGTTATCGATCGTTTTAGGTGTAAGGCTTCTTGACTGTCAGGAACGACAAGCTCCACCACTTGATACTGCGGGGCAACTTGCAGACTGTCAGTCGTGCCACGCAGGGCAAATCCACACCCTGAAAGGGTCATAATACAAACAGCAAGTAAAGTAGCTAAAAGTCTGGACATGGTGTTCTCTTTATTTGACAAAACAGGTCAAGCGATGCATTCTGTTGGCTATTTTATTTAACAAATATCATAAAAATTTTTTAAAGACCATTGCAAAAACCATCACAAAATCACTTCACAAAATACGCCACACCATAACCTATGGCATACACCGCCACTGCCAAAATCATCGCTGTCACAATGCTGGCAATATTACGAATGACAGGAGCTGGTTTGGGTGCTACCCCCGTCATGCACAGCAAGTTCACTTTCAGCTTTTAGATAAGCCAAACGCAAGACAGCATGAATGACGACAAAAACAGCAATCACCACCCAATGCATCTGTAAAAAACCCACCACCAAATTAACCAAAATGGCAAGATTAATGAGCAAGTTATACAGTTTGGTTTTTGGCATGGTCACCTCCTAAACGATGATTTACAGTAAAAATGGCGATTTGGTGATGATTTGTGGTCAATTAAATGACAATACTCACGAGTTTATTCGGCACGACAATAACTTTCTTGGGCTCGCCTGTGATGAATTTGATAACACTCTCACAAGTAAGTGCCATCTGCTTAATCACCTCATGGTCCGCTTCGGTTGACACCTCAATCTCACCACGTACCTTGCCATTGACTTGCACCGCCATCGTGATGCTTTCACTGATCAAGGCTGACTTATCCAAGACAGGGAACATCAATTCACGACTATCAAAACCAAACTGTTCAAGCAAATACTCGCCAACGTGGGGAGCATACAGAGCCAATATAGTCAATAGCACCACCATCGCCTCATGACGCACCGCCAGATCACCCTCTGCTTGAATCTTAAACGTCCCGATTTCATTGGCAAGCTCCATGAGTGATGAAACAGGGGTATTTAATGCCAAATGCTCACCCAATGCAACATCAATCTTATCAATGGTTTCGTGCGTCTTACGGCGTAAGTCTTTGGCAGGCTTTGACAGACTGCTAATGTTTGTCACATCAAGGGTAGATTTATCCACGCCATCAATGGCGGTCAGATGCTCATCAGACAGTCGCCATACTTTTTTGACG
>JBHCHC010000156.1:0-2778 GCA_041802645.1 Moraxella sp.
GCCTGGATAACCTGTGTGGCGATAGTATTTTTTGTCCTGAGCTTTTTTGCCGGTAACAGCAATTTTATCAGCATTGATGACGATGATATAGTCACCGGTATCAACATGTGGGGTGTACGATGGCTTATGTTTGCCACGCAGACGAGAAGCGATTTCGCTCGCTAGGCGACCCAATGTTTTACCTTCAGCGTCCACGACATACCAGTCATGTACAACTTCAGCGGGTTTGGCACTGATAGTAGTAGTCATATAAAACCTATTTAGTTAAGTTTGAGAGTGAACAAATAAAAAAAACGCCCGAAGGCTTGATTTTACTTGCTTTATGAGTTGGGAAACGAAGGGCTCTCAAAAAACAGCGGTCATTATATTCAATATTTAGTAAAAAAGCAAGAATATTTTTGAATAAGTCCAGATATTTTAGGCGTCCTGTGAGAAGCTTATCATAAAGAGTGCTGCATGAACTTGCCCGATTTTGGTGGTTTTTAGCACAGAGACTATAAAAGGCTGCAAAACATCGTCAAGCAAGCCGTCACTTTCTATATAAAAAAGAGTGTTGGCATGGTACAGTTTGTGGTCAATGATGCTCACCATGAGGTCGCCCCAAATGTTAAGACTGTAGGGTGGGTCAATAAAAATGATGTCAAAAGGAGTGGTCAGCATTGGCAGGGCATACTGGGCAGTATTATTAATGATGGACAGTTCGTCAGAGGTTAGTCTTAGATTGTCAGCATGGTGTCTAATAAGCTGAGCTTGGGTTTTATTGGGTTCAATGAGTGTGGCGTGAGTGGCACCACGGGATAGGGACTCAAATCCAAGTACACCCGACCCTGCACAGACATCAAGTACTCGAGCACCATGAATATCTGGCATTAGCCAATTAAACAGCGTCTCACGCAACCTGTCGGGAGTAGGTCTAAGACCATCAGCATCAACAAAACCAATGCCACGTCGTTTAAAGCGTCCGCCAATGATGCGGATTTGGTTAGTGGTTTTGTTGGTGTGGTGTAGTTTTGCGTGTTTTGCCATTAGGGACTCTTGGCTTTTTTTTCTAGTTTTTTGGTTGCTTCATCGGTTGTCGCCTTAGCTTTTTCAGCTTCTATTTTAGCAATTTTGGCTTGGATGGCGGCACGCTTTTCGATTCGGATTTTCATGAGCTCCTCTTCATTGGGCGGCAAGATGGGGTTGGTTTCACGCTCTAAGAGCCAGTAATCGAACAAAGCACGCCCAATCGGTGCTGCCACTTTACCACCGCCGCCACCATTTTCTACAATTACAGCAATCGCAATTTGGGGGTTGTCTACAGGAGCAAATCCTGTAAACCATGCATGGTCCCAGTGACGTGAATTTAGAGCGGCTTTATTGTAGCTTTTACCTTGGGCGATGGACTTAACCTGTGCTGTGCCTGTCTTGCCTGCCATACGATAGCGAGAGGTATAGATGCTCTTGGCTGTGCCACGCTTGACCGTATCTTCCATGGCGGTATGCATTCTGTCCCAATCTGATGCTTTACCATTAAAGGGAATGACGCCGTCGGGCTTGCTGATAATGGTAACAGGCGCCTCTCCCTCGGAACGTTTTAGCAGATGTGGAGTGAGGTGTTGCCCCTTGATGGCAGTCATGGCGGTGGCATTCGCCACTTGCAAGGGGCTTGCTAAAAATGCGCCTTGTCCAATGGAGACAGAAATGGTTTCCCCTGGTAACCACTCTTTGCCATAAGTATCCATTTTCCATTTCGGTGATGGCATGATGCCACCTTTTTCGTTGGGTAGGTCAATCCCTGTTTTTTTGCCAAAGCCAAAACTGCTCATCCAATCATGTAGTTTGTCAATGCCCATGCGATGAGCGTTTTTATAATAATAAGTATCGACTGACATGATGATAGATTTGCTCATGTTCACCGTGCCATGACCGCCTTTTTTCCAGTCACGAAAGCGATGACTGTCTCCGGGTAGACTAAAATAGCCAGGGTCAAAAATGGTATCATCCCATCCCATGATGCCATAGTGCAAAAAGCCCATACTTTCAAAAGGCTTGATGGTGGAGGCGGGTGGATATAGCCCTTGTAAGGCACGGTTGTATAAAGGCTGGTCAATATCATCTCGTAGCATGCCGTATTCTTTGCTAGAAATACCAGAAACGAAGGGGTTGGGGTCATAACTTGGATTGGAAACAAAAGCTAATACATCACCGTTTTGGGGATCAAGTGCCACAATCGCCCCACGTCGCCCCGCCAACTGCTTTTGAGCTGCCACTTGCAATCCATAATCTAGGCTAAGATATAAGTCATTGCCTGCTACAGGTGGCTTGGTATCGAGCTGCCTTAGGATGTCGCCGTGGGCGTTGGCTTCAACCGACTGATACCCTGGTTTGCCAAGCAACACCTCTTCATATTGTGCCTCTATGCCGATTTTGCCAATCAAATCAGTACCAGCATAAAGGGCTTTTTTATGTTCATCCTCAGCGATTTTTTTGGCTTCTTTGTCGTTAATGCGTCCAACATAACCGATGACGTGAGCAAACAGTTCGTCATGAGGATAGATCCGAGTGAGCTTGGTCTGAATACTGACACCGCGAAAAAACGGCTTTCTTTCGCTGAATTTGGCAATCTGCTCTTCGGTCAAATCTATTTTGATGGTGATGGGGTCTTTTTTTGATTTGTTGATGCGGGCTAGGATGTCAGTAACCTCTTCATCGGTCAAGTCAAAAATCGGTACAAGCAGTTCTAAGGTGTGCCTTGGGTCTTCAATCTCATCAGGGCTGATGACAGCAGTAAATACA
>JBHCHC010000157.1:0-9372 GCA_041802645.1 Moraxella sp.
ACAATTACAAATCATCTTTTTTGATGATAACGCTCCCATCATTACTGCAGGCGAGCCCATGGATGCTTTGTACGTTGTCATCAAAGGGGTGGTTAAAGAGCTTGGCGATGATGGTGAAGTGGTGGCGCTTTATCGTACCAATGACAGCTTTGAGGCTCGAGCATTATTTGAAGATACCAGCCCTCACAGTTTTATTTGTGCAGAGCAATCTTTGTTGTATGTTTTGCCCAAACCATTGATTTTGAGTTTGATTGGTTCCAACGTGCGTTTCGGGGCATATTTTTATAAAGGCATTGCTGAGCGGCTAACCAGTCTTAGCTCTCATGAAGGCCATGAATTTGCCCAGTTGTTTCATGCCAAAGTGTGGAATGCCCACCATCAAGGGGTGCTGTGGGTTGATGGGTTGATGACTCTTGCCGAACTTGCCCATCTCATGCGTGAGAATAAAGCCAAATCGGTACTGGTTCGCCATGAGGATAGAGTGGGGCTGATTACTGAGTCGGTGTTTCGTGATGCTGTGGTTAATGGGGCAGACGTTCACGGAGCAATTTTTGCTCATGCCACATTCGAGCTTATTACCATCGATGATGATGACTTCTTATTCAATGCCTTGTTAACGATGACAACCCATTGCATTCAGCGTTTGGTGGTTAAAGATAATGGGCAGATTGTGGGTGTGTTAGAGCAGATGGATATTTTGGCATATCTATCTAGCCATAGTCATTTGGTGGCCGAGAGGCTACATCGAGCTGACAGTCTTGATGAGTTGGCTCAGATTGCCAATAGCATGACAAGTGCCATCTCGTCTTTACAAGCCAGTGGCATGAGTGCTGTGCAGCTGGCTCGCCTAATGCAGGTGCTCAATGGACAGCTCTTTGAAAAAGCATGGCAGATGATAGCACCCATTCATGTGGTTGAGAAGACTTGCCTGATTGTCATGGGCTCAGAGGGGCGTGGCGAACAAGTGTTAAAGACCGACCAAGACAACGCCCTCATCGCTGACGATGATGTGGACATGGAGGCTTTGCATGGCTATGCAATGCAATTTTCACAGACTCTAGCAGAGTTTGGTTACCCTCCATGTTTGGGCGGAGTCATGGTGTCCAATCCCAAATGGTGTCAGCGTGTCAGTGACTTTAAAAAGACAGTCGCTCATTGGTGTCGCAGTGCTGATGGGGAGAGCTTGATGGATTTGGCAATATTTTTGGATGCCAAGGCGGTTGCGGGCAAAAGCGAGCTCTTAGATGAGGTTAAACAACATCTCAAATCTCACTTACATCAAGACGTAGGGATGCAGATGAATTTTGCCCGAGCAATCATGCAGTTTGATGAGCACAATAAAGGCTTTTTTGCCAAAATGCTTGGCAAATCTGACAATCACACCATGGACATCAAAAAAATGGGGCTATTCCCTGTGGTTCATGGTGTACGCTCACTTGCCCTAAAAGCAAGCGTGGATGAGACCAGCACCTTTGAGAGACTCATCGCACTCAAAAACAAAAAAGTCATCAGTGATGCTCTTGCCAAAGACACGGCAGATGCGTTGGAATACCTGATGAATGTCCGCCTAAAAGCAGGACTGTTTCATGTGAGAAATGATAAACCCATCAGTCCCAATCAAGTGGATACAGAACTGCTTTCCACTTTAGAACGAGAGCTATTAAAGGATGCTTTGGCAGTGGTCAAGCGTTTCAAGCATGAAGTGAAATCACAATTTGGTTTGCAAAATGCTTAAATAAAATAAAACTCATGTTAAGGACAATTCATGTGGCACACCCTAAAACACACTTGGGCAAAACATCGTTTACCCTCTGACTCTCCTTATTTGTCACTCTATGATTCACATCCTGATGAGCTTGTCAGTTTTGATTGTGAAACCACCAGTCTTAATGTTAAAGAGGCACACATCATCTCTATTGGTGCAGTCAAGATTCGAGGAAATCGCATTTTGACCGATGAGAGCTTTTATGTGCTCGTCAAACCCGAGGGCATGATGAGTGCAACAAACGTCACCATACATGGGCTCAGACCTAAAGATCTAAAAGATGGACTCGATACTCAGACAGCAATCAAGCAATTTTTGGACTTTGTGGGCGGGCGAACATTGGTGGGGTATTTTTTAGAATATGATGTAGCGATGGTAAATAAGTTTTTAAAGCCAATGGCAGGAATCACCTTGCCCCAAAAACAAATAGAGGTTTCAAGGGTTTATCATGCTCAAGAAACTCGCCATAAATACTATGATGCTGAAATTG
This sequence comes from Moraxella sp., assembly GCA_041802645.1. GTDB lineage: Bacteria > Pseudomonadota > Gammaproteobacteria > Pseudomonadales > Moraxellaceae > Moraxella. The sequence continues at coordinate 2,256 of JBHCHC010000157.1, forward strand.
ATCTAAAAATGGCAACCATGATAAATACCCTTGGCATCCCTGACTTACCGCGTCATGACGCTCTAAATGATGCCATCAATGTGGCGATGATGTATTTGTCCTTAAAGCATCGCAAGGTATGAGCCCGTAATAAGAAGAGGACTTTGGTGTATTAACATGATCTTGCAAAATCATGATTTATTAATGAATAATTTTTCTATAGGTATATTGCAAATCATTAACGGGTGTGCTAATCTAAACCAAGGTGAAACACACCTGTAACTTGGCAAGGAAACCTGTGATAGTATATGGAAATAGTAACATATCCCTCCCATAACTTAGCCTGTTTTCTTTGCTTTTCATCTTTTTTGGAGAAAGCAATGTCAGAACATCCAAATAATTCAATACAAACCAGTTCACATAATGCCAAGGCATATTGGCGTGCTAATGTCCGTATTATCCTTGGTTGTCTCGTTGTTTGGGCAGTTTGCTCGCTCGGTTTTGCTATTTTGCTTCGCCCTGCATTGATGGGCATTACTTTCATGAATACAGACCTTGGACTATGGTTTGGTCAGCAAGGTGCGATTTTAACTTTTGTTGTGCTTATTTTCTTTTATGCTTGGCGCATGAATCGCTTAGACAAAGAATATGGCGTTGAGGAGGAGTGATCATGAGCCAATTTGCCATTAACTTAATCTTTGTAGGTCTATCGTTTGCCCTATATTTTGGTATTGCTATTTGGGCAAGAGCGGGTTCTACTAAAGAATTCTATGTTGCAGGTGGTGGTGTTCACCCTGTGGTGAACGGCATGGCAACAGGTGCGGATTGGATGAGTGCCGCATCCTTTATTTCTATGGCTGGGATGATTGCCATGGGTGGTTACGCTGCCTCTGCTTATCTCATGGGTTGGACAGGTGGCTTCGTGCTTTTGGCATTGCTTCTTGCTCCTTACCTGCGTAAATTTGGTAAATTTACCGTACCAGACTTCATTGGTGACCGCTTTTATTCTAAAACTGCTCGTTTGGTTGCGGTCATTTGCCTTATTCTTGCCTGTACCACTTATGTTATCGGGCAGATGACAGGTGCTGGTGTCGCCTTTTCCCGCTTCTTGGAAGTAGATAAGAACATGGGTCTTATCATCGCTGCCATTGTTGTGTTGTTTTATGCGGTATTGGGAGGAATGAAAGGCATCACTTACACGCAGGTGGCACAGTATGTTGTTTTGATGATTGCTTACATCATTCCTGCAATCTTTATCTCGCTTAACATCACAGGCAACCCCATCCCTGCTTTAGGTATGTTTGGCACCACTGAGGGTGGCGTTACTATGCTTGATAAGTTGGATGGCATGATTACTGATTTGGGATTTGCAGCCTACACTGCAGATGTACCTGATAAGCTTAATATGTTCCTATTGACATTGTCTTTGATGATTGGTACAGCAGGACTACCACACGTTATCATTCGTTTCTTCACCGTCAATAAAGTCTCTGATGCTCGCTCATCGGCAGGCTGGACATTGGTCTTCATCGCTTTGCTGTATACTGCTGCACCTGCGGTTGGCACCATGGCACGCATGAATTTGGTTGAGACCATCTATCCTAATGGCACAACATCTGCTCCGATTGATTATGAAGCTCGTCCCGAATGGATGAAAAACTGGGAGCAAACAGGTCTTTTAACCTTTGATGACAAGAACGGCGATGGCAAAATTGACTACTATAATGATAAGTCAAAAGATGAAGCATTCCTAGCTGCCGCTGCTCAAAAAGGTTTACAAGGCAACGAACTTGAAGCGAACAATGACATCATGGTACTGGCTAACCCTGAGATTGCTAATTTGCCAGGTTGGGTGATTGGCCTAATCGCCGCAGGCGGTATTGCTGCTGCCTTGTCTACCGCAGCAGGTCTCTTGCTTGCCATCTCATCAGCCATCTCGCATGACTTGATTAAAAAAATCATCAAGCCTGACATTTCTGAGAAGGGCGAACTTAATGCTGCTCGTATCTCAATGATTGTCGCCATTGCAGTTGCCACATGGCTTGGCATGAATCCGCCAGGTTTTGCCGCTCAAACGGTCGCACTTGCCTTTGGTATTGCTGGCTCTTCTCTATTCCCTGTGTTGATGATGGGTATTTTTTCAAAACGCATTAACAGTACAGGTGCGGTGGCAGGGATGCTTTCGGGTCTTATCGTTACTTGTGTGTACATTTTCTTATTCAAGGGCTGGTTCTTTATCCCTGGAACCAACATGCTTCCTGATGATGCGACAGGCTGGATCATGGGCATCAACCCTCTAGGTTTTGGTGTGATTGGTGCGATCATTAACTTTGTAGTTGCTTTCGTGGTTTCTTATATGACACCACCACCATCACAAGAAATCCAAGATCTTGTAGAGAGTGTGCGTTATCCAAAAGGTGCTGGAGCTGCCATCGACCATTAATTTGCTTTGATTTAAACTGCCTAAAATTTCGATTTTGGGCAGTTTTTTTATTTAAATTTCAGTTATAATGCTCTTTTATTTTTAGGAAAATCATCATGATGTTTTGGGATATTACAGCCATGGTCTTTGCTGGGTTTTTGTTTGCAGGACTTGCTATGCCAATCAAGATTTTTTATAAAAAAACACCCAAATGGTTCATTCCTGTCATGGCGGGACTTGGCATGATGAGTTATCAAGTCTATAGCGAATATAGTTGGTATGACGATACGGTTGCCAAACTACCCGAGGGCAGCGTGGTGGTGGCAAGTGTACCAAAATCAGTATGGTTTCGCCCTTGGTCATATATCAAACCACAGATTTTTCAATTTGTCGTTTTAGATGGTGCTAATGTCAAAGTCGTGAACGAATCCATCAAGCAGGCTCAAGTTTATTTTTTTGAAAGACGGCTACCTGCCCAAAGGCTTGATGTGCTTTTTGACTGCCAACAGGGCGTACAAACTTATATGATTAATCAAGATTTAACGAGACTCAATTGGCAAAAATTAGAATATACCGATAAGGCGTTGACGATGGTCTGCAAAAACAGATGAGTGAACAGATAAAAAAGGACTTACTAAAAGTCCTTTTTTCTTATGATCGAATCATGCTTAAATTGATTATTGACCGCTGGTAGGAGCATTTTGAGTGGTGGGTACATCCAAACGAAGCTGGTCTTGGGCTTCTTGCTGAGCATGATAGCCAAGTGCTAGACTGGTGCAAAAAAAGATGGTTGCAAGTACCGCTGTGGTGCGAGTCAAAAAGTTTGCTGAGCCTGCAGCACCAAATACCGTACCTGCCGCCCCCGAACCAAAAGATGCTCCTGCATCTGCACCCTTGCCATGCTGAATGAGTATCAACCCTGATAAGGCGATGGCAACAATAATGTGAATGGCTAAGATGAATGTAAACATAAATTTTTCTCAATGATTTATTGGGCAAATGCCGAGATGATGGTCAAAAAACTGTCTGTATTTAAAGAGGCACCACCCACCAGCACACCGTCTACCATCGGTAGTGTGGCAAATTCGTGAGCATTTTTGTCATTGACGCTACCGCCATACAAAATGGGGGCAGGCAACGCCATGGTGCTTAATATTTCGCTGATGAAGCTATGAACTTTATTGACTTCTGCTGGGGTAGGGGTCAGCCCCGTACCGATGGCCCAGATAGGCTCGTATGCGATGAGAAGTTTGGGCAGTTTGCCTATGGGCGTCTCTTTCACAAAAGACACCTCTGTGGCAAACTTGGCAAGAGTATTAAGCTGATTTTCTAAGACGGCTAAGGTTTGACCGCTTTGGTACTCATCTTTACTCTCTCCAATACAAAAAATTACTGATAAGCCGGCATCAAAGGCATGGCGAATTTTTTGCGTGAAGTCATCATCGCTCTCTTTATGATACTGGCGACGTTCAGAGTGTCCAATGAGTGTAAAAGTTGCCCCTAAGTCTGCCACCTGACAAGCGGATACATCGCCTGTAAACGCACCTGTCATTCCTGTTTTGTGGCTGACGTCTTGTACACCAACCGCCACCGATAAATCCATGAACTCGCGTACGCTCTCTACATGCAAAAAACCAGGTGCAATTCCAATCTTGCAGGATGTTCGTTGATTGTCCTGTAAATTGAGTAGTTTATCCGTCATTTGACAAGATAGGGTGATGGCTTCAGCATGAGTGGCGGGGTTTAGTTTCCAGTTACCGATGATGTACTTTTGGGTCATGGAGCATCCTTTGTCAGTTATTTACTATGTCTTAAAATGGTCAATATGCCTAGTATCATTGCCTAATTATGAATAAGCCGTAAATGGACATTATAACAAAAACGCCAAAAAAAATCATCTTAGAGATTTTAAGAAAGCAGTCGCTGCCAAACAGATCTTCCAGTAATCCCACAACTTCGCCCTTTGGGTAAAATTTTAGACCAAAAGCAGAGCAATTTTTATGTTTTTAGAGTAAAATAATCAAATTATATGCAATTTTCACGCCAATTTGACAGTATTTCAAGCAAATGGCGATAATTTTCTAGGAAAATGATTATGTCCGCTCCGAATTTTGGTGGCTTGGCACACATTTTGGTGTCAAATGGTTTGGTTGCTCCTGACGTTATGACGAAAGCCTTAGCTGAATCACAACAACAAAACATGGCGATCGTCTCTTATTTGGTGGAGAATAAGATTGCCCCTGCAGGAAAGATTGCGGCTTTGTTGGCACATGAATTTGGCGATCCTTTGCTTGATTTGAATGCTTTGTCTCATGATAACATCCCCAAAGATGTGGTGGATGAGAAGATTGTCAATCAGTATGGAGCATTACCATTATTTCAGCGTGGTAACAAGCTCTTTGTGGGTCTGTCTGACCCCACTCGCTTAGATGCCATTGATGCCATCTCCTTTAATGCCAAATTGGTGGTTGAGACCATCGTAGTTGAAGAAGACAAGCTTAAAAAGACCATTGAAAACCTTTATTCAGGTGGCAGTGGCTTGGGCGATCTAGGCGATGTAGACTTGTCAGGTGATGTCGGTGGCGATGCAGCAGATGACGACGATGCCAGCGTTAATGCAGGTGGAGCAGAAGATGCTCCTGTGGTAAAATTTGTCAATAAAATGCTCTTAGATGCCATTCGAATGGGAGCGTCGGATTTGCATTTTGAGCCTTATGAAAAATCCTATCGCGTGCGATTTCGGGTGGATGGGGTGCTACAAATCATGAGTCGTCCGCCCATCCAGCTTGCGGGTAAAATCGCTGCTCGTCTTAAAGTTATGTCGCAAATGGATATCTCCGAACGTCGTGCCCCCCAAGACGGTCGTATCAAACTTAAAATCTCCAAGACAAAAGCCATCGATTTTCGTGTCAACTCATGTCCGACACTTTTTGGTGAAAAATTGGTACTGCGTATTCTTGACCCCTCATCTGCCATGCTTGGCATTGATGCACTGGGTTATGAGCCTGACCAAAAAGAGCTGTTTTTGGAAGCGCTAGACAAGCCTCAAGGCATGCTCCTCATCACAGGCCCGACAGGTTCGGGTAAGACGGTTTCGCTTTATACGGGGCTAAATATCCTAAACACCCCAGAAACCAACATTTCTACCGCCGAAGACCCTGTGGAAATTAACTTAGAAGGGATTAATCAAGTCAACGTCAACCCCAAAGTGGGCTTAACTTTTGCGTCCGCCCTAAAAGCGTTTTTGCGTCAAGACCCTGATATTGTCATGGTCGGGGAGATTCGTGATCTGGAAACCGCCGAAATCGCCATCAAAGCGGCACAAACAGGTCACATGGTGCTGTCCACCTTGCACACCAACTCCGCTCCTGAGACCTTGACCCGTCTTAGAAACATGGGGGTAGCGTCCTTTAACATCGCTACTTCGGTCAACCTAGTTATCGCTCAGCGTTTGGCACGTCGTTTATGTAAAGCGTGCAAACGTCCCGTCAATATCCCCAAACAAAGCCTACTGGAAATGGGATTCACCGAAGAAGATTTGGCAAATCCTGATAATGTGATTTATGAAGCGGTCGGCTGTAGTGAATGTCGTGAAGGCTATAAAGGGCGTGTCGGTATTTATGAAGTGATGAAAGTGTATCCAGAGATTGCTCGTATCATCATGGAAGATGGCAACGCCATTCAAATCAAAGATGCCGCCTTAAAACTTGGCTTTAGGGATTTGCGTCGTTCGGGCATCATGAAGGTGCTACAAGGCACAACCAGCATCCAAGAGATGTATCGGGTCACTTCTGAATAAATATGGGGAATTATGATGTTAAAAGTCAAATTTGGGGTCGTTGCCTTATCTTTGCTTATTGGGTTGTCAGGCTGTCAAAGCGTATCTTTGCCCCAAAAACAGCCAGTCCCCACAATCAGTACCACCAGCCTACAAGCACACGATTGGCAGCTTGTGTCGGTCACTGACAAAGCAGGCAATCCTGTGCTGCCTGAGCTGTTTTATCAAAAAGACAAGCCGCTGATTGTGCGTTTTGATGATACTCAAGTAAGATTTTTTCATACTTGCAATCGGTTGTGGGGTACGTATCGTTTGGCAGAAAACCGTTTGGCGCTAGGGCAGATGGCAGCCACTCGCATGATGTGTGAACCTGAGCTGATGATGATGGATACCCTTGCACCCCAAACGCTGACAGGTGTTGTGCAGCTTCAAACATCAGGCAAGGAAACCGTACTGACCTTTAGCGATGACGAAAAAATCAGCCGTTTTGTTGCAGTGCCTAAAATTGCTCCTTAAACATTAAAAAATACCCCAAGATCGTGCTGATCTTGGGGTATTTGGTATTAAAACAGTTTGGCGTTAACTTATTTTAAGGCAAAAAACTGATTGCTTACCAGCCCTTCACCACGCCATCTTTAAACTGAGTTTTGGCTTCAGCTTCTACTTCGTCAGACTGATAAGCCTTGACAAAGTTTTGGATGGCTTGAGAATCCTTATTATCAGCACGAGCCACAATGATGTTCACATAAGGTGAGTCTTTGTCTTCTACAAACACGCCGTCATTAGCAGTTAGACCTACTTGACCTGCGTAAGTGTTATTCACCACCGCCAAATCAACGTCATCTAAGGCACGAGCAGCAACCGAGGTATCCACTTCTTTGATTTCCAGCTTTTTGGGGTTATCAACGATGTCAAGCGAGGTAGAGAATAAGTTGGTG
>JBHCHC010000158.1:0-8278 GCA_041802645.1 Moraxella sp.
AAATTTAACGGTGTTACTGCCAACTTTGAACTACACTTAAAAGAATGTGAATGGCGTTGGAACAAAGATGTTGATGAGTTACAACGCCATTTATGGAGTTTGATTAAGTGAGATTTTTAACTTTGATAGTCTAGAGCCTTAGATAAATACCCATTTTTTGGACAATAGATGTACTGCGAAATAAAAATTTTGGCTATACAAACCCTATGCTTGTTAGGTTTTTAATTTAAGAAACATGATAAAATCGGTATTTCGCAGTGAGTCTAATAGATGTAAGCAATAAACCATATTGACAAGTTTATTCACAAAAAAAGGTTTTGCCATGCACAAGCTTGATAACATCACACAATAAAAACACCCCAAACTTTAGGTTTTGGGGTGTTGGCACATCATGACAAATTAACTAAATCTTAGCTTATCAAACACAAGCTGTCCATTATCCACATCCACCGAAATGGTGTCACCTGCCACAAAGTCTCCTGCAAGTAGTTTTTGTGCCAAGGGATTTTCAATCTCCTGTACGATGGCACGTTTGAGTGGTCTAGCGCCAAACACAGGGTCATAGCCAATACCAATGAGTTCGCTCATCGCTTCATCAGACAGCACCAACCCAAGTTCACGCTCTTTTAGACGGCTACGTAAGCGGTCAAGTTGAATCTTGGCAATCCCCGCCATCTGCTCTTGTCCAAGCGGATGAAACACCACAATCTCATCAATACGGTTGATAAATTCAGGTCTAAAATGAGCATTTACCGACTCCATCACTGCAGCCTTAATCTCATCATACTCATCACCTGCCATCTCAAAGATTTTATGGCTACCTAGATTTGACGTCATGATGATGACCGTATTTTTAAAATCCACCACTCGCCCATGACTGTCAGTCAAACGTCCATCGTCAAGCACCTGTAGCAAGATATTAAACACGTCGGGGTGTGCTTTTTCTACTTCGTCAAACAGCACGACGCTGTACGGCTTACGGCGAACCGCTTCGGTCAATACGCCGCCTTCTTCATAGCCCACATAGCCAGGAGGTGCACCAACCAAACGGCTGACGCTATGCTTTTCCATAAACTCACTCATGTCAATACGTACCATCGCATCATCGCTGTCAAACAAAAAGTTCGCCAATGCCTTGGTCAGTTCAGTTTTACCCACGCCCGTTGGTCCAAGAAATAAGAACGAACCACTGGGGCGATTAGGATCAGAAAGCCCTGCTCGGCTACGACGTACCGCATTGGCAACTGACAGCACCGCTTCGCCCTGACCAACCACACGTTCATGCAGCCGCCCTTCCATTTGTAAAAGCTTGTCTCGCTCACCTTGGAGCATTTTAGCAACAGGAATACCTGTGGCAGCAGAGACCACCTCAGCAATTTCGTTATCGGTTACCTTGTTTCGCAAAAGCTTAGGTGTACTGTCATCATGACTCTCTTCGGCAAGCTGTTTTTGCAGTTCGGGAATGACACCGTATTGCAAACGGCTCGCTTCGGCAAAATCACTCTCACGCTGAGCTTTTTCTAAGGCGATACGAGCCTTATCCAGTTCTACTTGGGCTTTTTTGGTACTTTCCACAACTGCCTTTTCAGATTTCCAAACTTCTTCTAGGTCGCTGTACTCTTTTTGCACCTCGTCAATTTGTTTTTGCAAACTGGCAGCTTGTGCTTTTGAACCTGCATCATCATCTTTTTTGACCGCCTCTAATTGCATTTTTAAGGCAATGATACGTCTGTCCAATTTATCCAAACTTTCAGGCTTACTGTCAAGCTCCATCTTAATGCGACTTGCCGCTTCATCAATCAAATCAATGGCTTTGTCAGGCAATTGTCTATCGGTGATATAACGATGGCTCATCTTAGCAGCAGCGATGATGGCACTGTCCAAAATCTTCACGCCATGATGAACCTCATAACGCTCTTTTAAGCCCCGTAAAATGGCAATGGTGTCTTCCACACTGGGCTCATCCACCAACACTTTTTGAAAACGGCGCTCCAAGGCAGGGTCTTTTTCAATGTATTGGCGATATTCATCCAGCGTGGTCGCTCCCACACAACGTAGCTCGCCACGAGCCAAGGCAGGTTTTAGCATATTACCTGCATCCATTGCTCCGCTCGTCTTGCCTGCCCCTACCATCGTATGCAGCTCATCGATGAACAAAATGACGTTGCCATCTTGTTTGGCAAGTTCGTTTAACACGCCTTTTAAGCGTTCTTCAAACTCACCATGATACTTCGCACCCGCGATGAGTGACCCCATGTCAAGTGATAGCACTTCTTTATTTTTAAGACTTTCAGGTACTTCGCCATTAATGATGCGTTGTGCCAATCCTTCCACAATGGCGGTCTTGCCCACTCCCGGCTCGCCAATGAGCACAGGGTTATTTTTAGTACGTCTGGATAACACTTGTACGGTGCGGCGAATCTCATCATCACGCCCGATGACAGGGTCAAGTTTGCCTTCACGAGCTCTGTCGGTTAGGTTGATGGTATATTTATCTAATGCCCCACGGACATCTTCAGCATTTTGAGTATTCACAGTATCATTCCCCCTGAGATTTTTAATGGTTTGGCTTAAAATATTGGTGGTTACGCCTGCTTGTTCAAGCACTTTTCTGCTGTCAGTTTGTTCAGCAAGTGCCAAAAGTAGCCATTCACTTGCCACGAATTCATCACCCGCTTTTTGAGCATGGCGTTCGGCAAGATTTAACACTTGTACCGCATCTGCACCTAAATTTACTTGACCCGTGGGCGTAGCTACCACCGCTTGACGGTCAAGTAAAGTCTGGCTTTGGGTCTTTAATACTTGTATATTCGCCCCTGCATTTTGCAATGTTGCAACAACTGACGGATCATCAAGCAAGATGGCAAGTAGATGAGCCGATCCAATACTGGTATTATCTCTAGACAAAGCCAGTGACTGAGCATCGCGGATGATGGATTGTAGTTTTGCAGTATATTTTTCAAAATTCATGATATTACCTTCTTTGATTTAATTTTTACATCTTGGGAAATATCCCGCTTGTCAAATATATGCTTGACAAACATAAATTTTTCAATAATAAAATTTATGTTTGTCATAAAATTTTTATAAATTATTGATTTATATAGTTATTTATAAATTTTCAAGTAGCCACTTGTAATTTACTTAGTCGCTCCCATATTAAAAAGCTAGTTATTTTATCTTGTCGCCTATTTGATCAGGAGTATTTACATGGCACGCCTAACCGTCCACACCACTGAAACCGCCCCCAATGAAGCCAAAGCTCGCATGGAAGCGGTGCAAAAAGCCAATGGTTTTATCCCTAATCTTATCGGCGTTTTAGCGAACTCACCGCAAGCCCTAGCCTTTTATCAAGAAGTGGGTAAAATGAATGGCTCAAACTCACTAACGCCTGAAGAAGTAGAGGTGGTACAAATCACCGCTGCTGCCCATAACGGCTGTGATTTTTGTGTGGCAGGTCATACCAAAATCGGCACACTTCGTCTAAAAATGCCCACTCCTGTCCTAGAAGCCTTGCGTAATCGCACAGCCATTGACGACAACCCCAAATACCAAGCCTTGGCTCAGTTCACCATGCAATTGATTGATAAGCGTGGTCAAGTCTCCGACGAAGAACTCTCAGCATTCAAATCGGTAGGCTATGATGACCAAAATGTGCTTGACGTGATTATGGGTGTGGCATTAGCAACGCTTTGCAACTATGCTAACAACGTGGGTAAAACTGACATCAATCCAGAACTTATTGATTATGCACCAAAGCGTTGATTTAACTTAAACACAAGTCAACTCCATTAAGTGTGGTGTTATGGTAGAATATACCACACTTAATTTTTTAAGTTTTTTGACTCATCACCTTTAAAATGACGCATTCATCTTACCTGTACATCACAACTCACACCACGATCTTAAAGATGGCAGCAGACCGCCAAATCAAACCCGTGTTGGATTTTTATTAGATTTAGTTATTAACCATTCATCGCCTTATATCGGTTTTATATCTGATTTATATCTCGCTCCCATTTATTCTACTACCAATCATCTATCATTTTAAACCTTTTATCAACAAACCAATAAAACAAAGCACTTGAATGCTCATTTTTAATCACAAATGATGCATGATTTTCACACTTATCAAAATATCAGATAGACGGTTATTGATGATTTTAGATAAAATCCGTATAATATGAAATTTACCCAAAGTCCTTATCTTCATTAAACTTGAATTCTTCTCAACTTCAATGAAAACAAAGCTCTTATTTATGGTATTTATCAACATGGATAAAAGCTATTACTCGTACGACTATATTTCCACTTACGTTTTTTAACAAATGTCTCCAACAAACAAATCTTTGTCACTTGCATTTATTGTTTAGGGTTGTATAATATATAATAGACTTAAATTCATGACAAACTGGAAGCTTAAAATGCTTGACATGAATCATTGTCTAATTTTGATAACCCACCCCTTTTAACAACCTACACCAAGGAAAACCCTCATGCGTACCGACATGTTTCAACAAATCCTAGATGACCTTAACAATTCATCAGCAGACGTGGAAGCTTCTGCTCTTATCTCCACCGACGGTCTAATGATTGCTTCTGCTCTGCCCTCGGGCATTGATGAAGACCGTGTGGGTGCAATGTCTGCTGCCCTACTATCTTTGGGTGACCGTGCAGGTTCTGAGCTTGCTCGTGGCAAAATTGATCGCTTGCTTGTGCAAGGGGAGAAAGGCTATGTCATCATGACCTCAGCAGGCGGTGAAGCTGTTTTGACCATTCTTGCTAAGCCAAATGCTAAGTTGGGTCTTATTTTCCTAGACATCAAACGTGCCTCAGAAGCATTGGCAAAATTGATTTAATCAAATTATCCTTGCCTTATCTAAATTTTGACAAGTTAAATTAAGGAGACTTGTTTTGAATATTCAATTAGAAAACATGCCAAAACCTGCAGGTGATGCTACTGAGCATACCTTAACTTTTTTTGATGGCACAACACGTACTGTTTATGATACTGGTGTAGAACGCCCTTATCCTGATGGTAAACTCATCGTTTCTCGTACTGACCTAAACGGTGTATTAACTCATGTTAATGATGCTTTTGTAGAGATTAGCGGTTATACCGAAGGTGAGCTTTTGGGCAAGCCACAGCACATCCTACGCCATCCTGACATGCCAAAAGCTGCCTATGCTGACTTATGGTCGACTGTAAAAGCTGGTAAAAAATGGCATGGCTATGTGAAAAACCTATGTAAAGATGGGTCGCACTATTGGGTTTATGCCACTGTTGTACCGAATGTTCGTCGTGGCGAGACCGTAGGTTATACATCTGTTCGTCGTAAGCCTAGCCGTAGCAAGATTGAAGCGGCAATCGCCCAATACGCCACCATGAAAGGAGCCGAATAATGGCACATAATTTTTTGATTGCCCCTGATTTCTCGCCAGAGCGTTTTGCAGGTTGGCACATGTTTAACACGCTACTCCAAAAGCGTTCAGGGCAGGCAGTTCACCTCATCACACCTGCCTCACATACTGAGCAGAATGAAAGCATCTCCACAGGCACAGTACAAATCATCTATGCCAACCCTTTTGATGCTGCTAAGCTCATTCGTGAAGAGGGTTATCGTGCCGTCGCTCGCCCTACTGGCAAATCTGATGAAATGGTCATTGCCTCTTCTGCCAAAGGCAGCATTCAATCATTAGATGATTTAAAAGCTGGCACAACCATTGCTATGGCAGATAACCGCGATGTTAAGCTCATCGGCATGAGACTTTTAGAAGCTGTTGATTTGACCGAAGCAGATGTTAAATTTGAAATCACAGAAACTTATCAAGCTGCTGCTCGCTCTGTCATCAAAGAAGAAGCTCAAGTTGCTTTTTTCATTGCCGAAGTTTATAACTCTTTATCTAATTTGACCAAGTCACAACTGAACGTACTTATTGAGAGTGACATTGCAACCATCTCTCATGTCATCTTGGTAAAAGATACTTTTGCCGAAGCTGATGATGTGACCAAAGTTATCCTATCTTTAAAAGATGATGCTGATGGGCAAGCCGTATTGGCAGAATTGGGCATGCCTGATGGCTTTGAAGCCATAAACGAAGAAGATGCTGAGTTCATGATTGACTTGATGGAAACTCTACTTGACTAAGTATGAGGATGAATGGGTTTGGCTCATGTCAAGCCCATTTGTCTTAATTGTTAGAATATTTTTTGTTTAGGGTATGTCGAATTTACCATCCCATTAGAAATATAATCTGTTTAGAAATATAATCTGTAAAGTCATAAATTTGAGCGAGTGTTTGATAACATAAGTTTTATACATGATGCTTTATATATACTAGATAAATAGTCAAGTTGGACACCTCTCAATTAAAGTCATAGAAAATGTGACTTTTATATTTTTTAAAATAAAATTTTACCCACCTTAAAAAACTTTTAAATTTATCAGTGATTTGCTTTGCTGATTATTTAATGTGATATCACAAACCACCTATAGATGACTGATAAATTTAATTAACCGATGATTGCCATGAATAGACAAAACCATAGTGCTTATCACCGTTTTCGCCATTATTCTCGTGCTATCTTAAAAGCACCCTCGGCAGCTTCTTATCACAGAGAACGAATTAACATCGCCAAACAATTCGATGAAAGTGAACCTCTACAAGGTGCTTTATCGGATTATTTCTATGGCTGTTGGTATGACATACCCATGATTCACCCCGAATTTATTCTTGAATTTGAGCCGCATCTTAGCACACAGGCTTGGCAAATCGTCAATGATTGCATCAATAGAAAATACTATTTACAAAAAAACAATCTCCTAGCAACTCGCTGGAGCGTCATCACAACACCCGCTCTTGACGTGCCCAGTCATAAGTTACGTGCCAGTAGCGATGATGCGGCTCATCTTTCTCAAAACCTCCTAGAGGCGATTCTGATCGCTCACAAAGCCCACAACCATGAAGAGGTCGCCAGATTAGAAGATGAATTTTTCAATCACTGCTTAGCATGTCTTGACCTAGTGGCATTCATGAAAGCATGGTTTAAACTTGGTAAACACGACTGGGTATTTGACATGCGTTGGGTGGCTTGCCGCATGGAGCTTGAAAATCGCACAAAAAAGCATGAATCATGATGAAATGTTGCAAAATGTTTAAATTAATCGGTATAATAATCCAAGATATTTAAGGCACAACACAATCTAACGTATAGATATATTTTTGTAATATTAACAATGTTTATTTACATGAAGTTTTGTTTTATTTCATGCTTATCGGAGATGACATGACATTAAAAATTTTATTGGCGGGTTTTTCGGCACTCAGTGCAACTGCATTAACGACATTATTACAACGCAATCACCCACAAGTAGAGTGCTTGATGTTAGATCGTTGTTTTAGCGATGATTTAAGCTTAATGCTACCTAAAATAGGCAATGATGCTGATGATGCTTATGGCATCATCATCAACCTAGAGGGGGTTGGCATGAATACGTTTAACCCCAACTACATCAAATCCCTCATTCATTTTATTGATTTTCGTGTCACTCTCTTGCTTGCCAGAAACAACCTAAATCAATGGCGTCAAGCTGATTTTCTTCCGGCATCGCACGGCTTATTTTTGCAGACTCCTTATAATAAAGAAATCATGGAAACAACATTGGCTGAGTTCATACGACTGACTTCTGACTTACAATCTAGCCCATCAGAATCCGCCGTCAGCCATGATAAGTTACGAATACACGCTGCCAAATACTTAGGCGCGGCTGAGATTGATCCTACAGAGGGTGACCATCATCACTCTGAAGGGGGTTTGGTTGCCTCTCAAGCCTCCACCGAGAATACACCCAAAGATGATTTCTTACAAACACTTGTCAACACCTGCTTTAGTGGTGTCTGCCAAAATAACGTGATGTATGATTTGATAGATGTGTTTTCTAACCGTCAACCATTTAAAGTGCATGCCGGCACACAAACTGCCTATATTCACCCAAACAGATCTGTTGCATTGACCACCAACTTAGACCGTCTGCTAGATTATTTTTCTGTGGCAGGTAACTGTCAAGTATTAAAAACCAATATTGTCACACAGACTATTGATGATAATGAATTCAACCAAGTGCTTGATAATTTAAATAATGAAGGTTATAAACGCCATTCGTTAAACACTTTTTTATGGCAACTTTATTCGGTGATTTTACCTGCCAGAATCAACGTTCCCAAGAACAATTTCAAACTCAAAATGAAATACATGCCAGACCTTGGTAGCATGCAA
>JBHCHC010000159.1:0-8440 GCA_041802645.1 Moraxella sp.
GAAAGTACAATGGCATTGACAAGAAACACTTTCATCTTTTTATCAAAGAATGTGAGTTTCGTTTTAACTATGGTACACCATCTAATCAGCTTAAAGTATTGAGAAAATGGTGTGGGATTTAGGCTAATCTACTACAGCCCCTTTTTTAATAAACAAGAGCGGTTTCATAACCGCTCTTGTTTTTGGGTTGGCTCATCTGGGCTTAAATGGTGTTTAGATAGAAAATGAAGAACCGCAACCACAGGTGGTTGTGGCGTTTGGATTATCCACCACAAAGCGAGACCCTTCAAGCCCCTCCACATAATCAATGGTCGATCCGTGTAAATACTGATAGCTAAGACTATCCACAACAAGGGTTGCCTCACCATTTAAAAAGGTGGCATCATCCTCATCTAATTCATCAGCAAAATCAAATCCATATGAGAAGCCAGAACAACCCCCGCCCGTCACATAGACACGAAGCATGAGTTCATGGTTGCCCTCAGCCTCTTTGAGCTTTTGTAGTTTTTTAGCGGCGTTATCAGTTAGGGTCATGACGTTTTGCATGGCAATCTCTTTGAGCTTAAACTTTAGAAGAATTATATCATAATAAGCCCAAATTTTGCCGATACAAGGGTGAAGCTGTTATAATAGCCAAAAATTTTTAAGAAAAAACGATGATAGAATTTATGAATGTCGCCGTCCGCCGAGACGGTCGTCTGCTGTTTAGCGGTGTCAATTTACAACTTCATCAGGGTCAGACCATTGGACTGACAGGCAATAATGGTACAGGCAAATCTACCCTATTTGCCACATTACTCGGTGAGCATGGCGTGGATGCAGGAGCGATATCCATGCCCAAAGATTGGCAAATCGCCCACATGGCACAAGAAGTGTACGCCAGCAATCAGACGGCACTTGACTATGTCTTGTCAGGCGACGCTGAGTGGTATCAATTAAATCAAAAACTCCAAAACCAATCCGACTTATCTGAGCATGACATCGCCCCTTTATATCAGCGGTTTGAAGATATTGATGGCTATCGCACACCAGCCAAAGCTAGCCAAATCTTATCTGGTCTGGGTTTTGGCGAATATGAACACACACGTGCTGTGCGTGAGTTTTCTGGAGGTTGGCGAATGAGGTTAAACCTTGCTCGCACACTCATGCATCGAGCAGACGTGCTGCTGCTCGATGAACCAACCAATCACTTGGACTTAGATGCCATTTTATGGTTAGAAGAATGGCTTGGCAAATTTGACGGTCTTATCATCGTCATCAGTCACGATCAAGCCTTCATGGATGCAATTTGTACACACATTTTACACATCGAGCAGGATAAAATCACAGAATACACAGGGAGCTACAGTCAGTTCATTCGTACACGATCCGAACGCCTTGCCCAGCAAGCCCAAGCCTACGAAAAGCAACAAGCGGTTAAGGCTCACCTTGAAAACTACATTCGCCGTTTTGGAGCTAAAGCAACCAAAGCCAAACAAGCTCAAAGCCGTGCCAAACAATTAGCAAACATGACCGACATCGCCCCTGTCATGGCAGAGAGTGAATTTAGCTTTTCTTTTTATCCACCTACCGCTCTATCCTCACCCCTCATCAGTCTAGACAATGCCTTTATCGGTTACGATAGCACACCCCTCATTCATAAAGTGAACCTACAAATCACCCCCGATACCCGCCTTGGTGTATTAGGAGCAAATGGAGCGGGAAAATCTACGCTCATGAAAGCATTGGTGGGTGAACTACCGCTGATTCTGGGCACAAGAAAAGCATCCGACAACTTAAAGCTGGGCTACTTTAATCAGCACCAAATGGATGCGTTAGATGAGTCCGCCACGCCACTTATCCTGCTTCGCAGATTGGCAGGCACAACCTCCGATGCCAACCTACGTGCTTTTTTGGGCAGCTTTAATTTTAAAGGCGATAAGATAGACACGCCTTGCCGTCTATTTTCTGGAGGTGAAAAAGCACGACTGACACTCGCACTCATCGTTTGGGAGCGTCCGAACGTTCTGGTGCTTGATGAGCCGACCAACCACTTGGATTTATCCATGCGAAACGCTCTCATGCTTGCCTTGCAAAACTATGAAGGAGCATTGATTCTTGTGTCGCATGATAGAGATTTGGTGATGAGCGTATGTGACAGCTTGATGCTCGTTTTAGATGGGCGAGCAGATGAATTTGTTGGCGATATGGCAGACTATGCCGAACATTTACGCCAGTCACGCCTTGCCAAACTTTCCAAAAATCAAGAGCATCATAAAACCACGGTCAATCAAAATGCAGACAAACCTGCCTTATCTAAAGAAGAGATTCGCAAACAAAACGCCCAAAATCGCCAAAAAACCGCACCTTTGCGTAAAGTGATTGACCAACTAGAAAAAACATTAGACCGTCTAAGTGATGAACTTGCCACCATCGAAACAACCCTATCTGACACCGCCCTATATGATGAGACTCAAAAAGAGACATTGATGAGACTGCTTACCCATCAAAGCGAGTTACAAAAACAGCTTGGCGATACCGAAGAGCAGTTACTCACCCACATGGACGAGCTTGAAACCTTAGAAAATAATTTGAACCTATGAAAAAACAGCTGTCACAACATGATTATTATGCCATTTTAGGTGTGTCAAAGTCTGCCTCTCTTGGGCAAATTAAACACGCCTATCGTCAACTTGCCGTCAAACACCATCCCGACAAATCAAGCAACAGCGAACGCATTGTTCTGATTAATGAGGCTTATGCCACCTTAAAAGACCCTAAAAAACGTGCCGAATATGACGTATATCACGCCCTGTATTTTAGCACGATAGGTAAGCTTAGCCAAAAAGTCGCTCAAAAGGTCAGTCAAACTGCTCAGCAATCCCCTGCCGTCATGAGCCATCTAAAAAAACTAGAACGACACGCCATCACCGCCTCTCACTTCGCCGAGTACGAATTAAGACCCTTGTTGCTTCGTAACGCCAAGAGTTTGTTTATCAAGCTCAGCGACCTGATGGCAACACACACCATGTCAAGCTCGTCTGCCCAAACAGCCAAACAGAGTACCCCTCCCACACTCGTCATCCCCTCAGTCATCGCTAAGCATGGCGGTCAGTTCCATTTTACGTACCACGCCCAAAAGATACGCACTACCCTTCCCAAGGGATTGGTGGATGGCTCACAAATTAAGCTGACCATTCATGGCAAGGCAGTATGGTTCGTGATAAAAGTCGAATAAAGCAGTATTTTTGATTTTATAACTTTGTCTTATGTGTTTTGCACTCCCACAGTTTATCGAGGAGATTTTATGCCATGATAAGAATATATAGACAAACGCATCTTTGTTTCTTTTATCCAATTAACCATTGAAATCTTAGCCAAATTACCCATCTATACTAGGGCGTATTGACGTTTCAATTTGAATGAAAATTTAGATAAATACCCATCTTTTTAGGTCATAAACATAGACAATATCATCATATTGATAAGTTTATTCACAACAAAAGGCAAGATTTGACTTATTTTTCATCAAAGCACGTCAAAAGCCCTAACATCTAACGTTTTTAAGGCGTGTAAAACATCAGCACGCCCCAGATATTTTTTAATACAGAGACACTCATGAGCACTCTTGCCACCGATTTTCGCCCTCTCATTTGGCTAAAAAATCCACACTTACAAACCATCCTACCTCGTTATGTGGTTAAGTTCACCCCTAAATATGAGAGGCTTTTGGTTAAAGATTCTCTTAATGAGAGTGATGTCGCCTTTGATTTTCTGCTAACTGATGACGAAAAAATAGAGGATAAATACCAAAAAACACTCGTGGTTTTGTTTCATGGCATGGAAGGTTCAAGCCAAAGTCATTATGCCAAGTCACTGGCAAAAGCAGTGCATGAGGCGGATTGTCATTTTGTGGTGGCACATTTTCGCTCATGTGGAGGTGTGGCAGTATCTGGTAGAGTATTTTATAATGCAGGAGACACCTTAGAGCTGCATCATTATTTGGGTTATCTAAAACAATCATTTAATCAAATATATGCCATCGGCGTATCCCTAGGAGGTAACGCTCTAGCCAAATACATGGGTGAATACGGCACAGATGCTCTGTGTGAGCGTGCAGTGGTGGTGTCTGCTCCTGTCGACTTAGCCAGCGCTTCTGTAGCGATGGAACGTATTTTGGGGCGACACATTTATACACCTTATTTACTAAACCCCATCATCAAAAAAGCTCTAGATAACCATCTTACAGCTGATGAAATGACCGCTTTAAAATCAGCCAAACGCATGGGCGATTTTGACAATATTTTTACCGCTCCTCGTCATGGCTTTGCCTCAAAAAATGACTATTATCGTCGTTCATCTGCTCTGCCTTTTTTGTCAGAAATTGCCAAGCCCACACTCATCATCACCGCCAAAGACGATCCTTTTTTAGGGGTGACAGCCGAGCCCTCAGATGTCTCTGATGATGTGGTGCTACTAGACACCACCTATGGTGGACACATCGGCTTTATGAATTATGATTACCGCACCAAAACCTTTGATACAGGCTTTATCGGAAGACAGATGATGGCATTTTTTGGGACATCATAACCAAGCTTTCATGGTTAAACACTCTCACATCATGGCTTAACATCAATCCAGCCTAATATCATGATTGCCGCGTATGGCAATCCACTCATTCAATCGCCAAATCATGAGACGACTATTCTTTTTTGCCATCATCATTTTACTCATTGAACTCTTTACTTATTTTGGGGCAAAGGGCTTATTTTGGCTGATAAAACCTTATTTTCCCACCATCAAGAAAGTCATTTTTATCAGCATGTTTGTGGTGACACATCTTTTTTTAATCACGCTGTTTATTGGTCAATTTCGCTTTGGCATGGGCTATATGGCGGTGCTATGGCTTGCTATGCTGAGCATGATGATGACAATCATCTTACTGCTCGTCATGAAACATTTACCATCTCTGAGCACTTTGATGGGTGGCATTGACGGTGTTGGCGTGCGTATCTTTGCGGTGATCAGTTTTTTGGGCTTGATTGGTTTGTCGGTATATAATGCTTATACGCCTGTGGTGCGGCATTTATCCATAGAACTTGACAAGCCCATGAATCCTGTACGTATCGCTGTGGCAAGTGACACTCATTTAGGTTACATGGTGGGCAGTCGGCAGTTAAATCGTTTGGCAGATATCTTACAACAAGAGAAGGCAGACATGCTACTCATACCCGGTGACATCATGGATGATGACACCTATGTCTATCACAATGAAAAGATGCATACGGCTTTTGATTATCTGGTCAAATCGGTAAATGGCAATGTCGTAGCAAGTCTTGGTAATCATGACCTGTATAAAGAAAGAGAACGCCAAACCATCATGCAAGCCGTCCGTGATGGCGGAGCGATACTACTAAATGATAAAACTCACGTTCTTAATGTCAATGGTTCACCCATGACCATCATTGGTCGCTATGATGATCATAACACCAAAAGAAAATCTACCAGCGAGCTAATGGCAGGGGTAGATACACATCATCTGGTGATACTGCTTGACCATCGACCCAGTCAGATTGATGACAATGTCAAACTCCCCATTGACCTACAAGTATCAGGACATACTCATAATGGACAAGTATTTCCTGCCAATTTCATCGTCAAAGCCCTAAACCGAGTGGCTTATGGGCATGAGTACATTAATGGCACTCACGTGGTGGTATCATCGGGTTATGGTTTTTGGGGCATACCGTTTCGTCTGGGTTCTCAGTCAGAGGTTTGGATGATTG
Organism: Moraxella sp.; assembly: GCA_041802645.1. Lineage (GTDB taxonomy): Bacteria > Pseudomonadota > Gammaproteobacteria > Pseudomonadales > Moraxellaceae > Moraxella. Next base: position 5,766 of record JBHCHC010000159.1, read on the forward strand.
ACATAAAAAGCTCTTCTCCATCAAACTGATTCACACCAAACCGAAAAAAGAGAGTGACAAATCACTCTCTTTTTATGCCCTAACTTTTGCCTATTTTAAATCTTACCATGGCATTGTTTGTATTTTAGACCGCTGCCACATGGACAAGGGGCATTACGGTTGATGTTGGCAGGAAAAAAAGTCTCTTCTGCACGCAGTCTTTCATCATTTTCATCTGCCTGATGTGCTTGGTTGTCATAAGATGTTGATGGCACTGTCCCTCCCAAGGTCAGCGTGATACGCTGTACGTTTTGGGGAGCACGTGGCAGGTTATCTTGCTCTATTTCGCCTTCTAGTCCCACATCATGATGTTCAAAGTTGAGTTTCATCATTTCAGCTTGACGACGACGCTCCTCCTCCATTTGGGCAATTTCCTCTGGGGTAGCGATGCGTACACGTGCCAAATCTTGAACCACATCTGATTTAATCGCCCCAAGCATAGACTGGAATAAAGAGAAAGATTCACGCTTATATTCTTGTTCTGGGTTTTTTTGGGCATAGCTGCGTAAATGGATGCCTTTACGCAACTGATCCATCTGAGTCAGATGCTCTTTCCAATGTCGATCTAGATTACGAAGCATAAAATCCCGTTCTAGTCTTGCCGCATTTTGCTCGCCCATAGAGGCACGCTTTTCTTCATAGTGATTGATGGCAAACTCTACAATCTTAGCACGAAGCCCTTCTTCATCCAAGCGGCGGTCTGCATCCAACCAGTCATTGATGGGCATATAATAACCAAAGGCATCTTCTATCTCATCTTCTAGCCCATCAATGTTCCATTGGTCATCGACCGACCCCACAGGCACAAACTGAGTGATGAGTGCATCATAAACCTCGTGATGCATGGCTTTGATGGATTCTTGTAAATCAATATCTTCTAACAAATCATCACGCTGTCCGTAGATGACTTTACGCTGTTCATTGGCAACATCATCGTATTTGAGCAGATTTTTACGTGCATCAAAGTCTCTTGCCTCCACTTTACCTTGAGCATTCTCAATAGAGCGAGAGACCATCTTATGTTCTATCGCTTCATCTTCTTTTAGTCCCATGGCTCGCATCATTGAGATGACACGGTCGCCTGCAAAAATTCGCATCAGGTCATCTTCTAATGATAAGAAAAAGCGAGACTGTCCAGGGTCACCTTGTCGTCCTGCACGACCACGCAGCTGATTATCGATACGACGAGACTCGTGACGTTCAGAGCCAATGATGTGCAGTCCGCCCGCTGCTTTGACCGCTTCATTACGTTCCTGCCATTGGCTTTGTAGATGGGCTTTTTCACTCTCACTTAGCTCGGCTAAGTTCTCCACTTCCGCTTGCCAGTTGCCTCCTAAGATGATGTCAGTACCACGACCTGCCATGTTTGTGGCAATGGTAACGGTGGAAGGTCTACCTGCTTGGGCGATGATTTCAGCTTCTCGCTCATGTTGCTTGGCATTTAGAACATTATGCTTGATACCTGCTTGGTCAAGCAGATAAGACAACTCCTCAGATGCCTCAATGGTTGCCGTTCCCACCAAAACTGGTGCGCCTTTGGCAGTAATGTCACGAATCTCGCGGATAATGCCTTGATATTTACCCAGTTTGGATAAGAAAATTTGGTCATTTAAATCCACGCGAGCAATTGGGCGATGAGTGGGGATAATCACCACATCAATGTCATAAGTGGACTTAAACTCTGCCGCTTCGGTATCGGCTGTCCCTGTCATGCCAGAGAGTTTATCATAAAGACGGAAATAGTTTTGAAAGGTGGTCGTTGCCATGGTTTGGTTTTCAGCTTGAATCTCCACACCCTCTTTTGCCTCCACCGCTTGATGTAGACCCTCACTCCAACGACGACCAGGCATCGTACGACCTGTATTTTCATCAACAATGATGACCTCGCCTTCATCAACGATATAATGCACGTTTTTGACAAACAAATGATGGGCTCTGATGGCAGCTTGTACATGAGCAAGTAAGGGTAAGCGGGCAGGGCTGTATAGACTCTCTTTTTCGCCAAGCTCACCCACTTCCACCAAGAACTTCTCAATCTTTTCGTAGCCTTTTTCACTGATCTCAATGGCTCGATTTTTTTCATCAATCCAAAAATCCTCCGCCATATTATTCTTATTATCCTCTTCATTGTCGGATTTTTTTAGGCGAGGAATGATGTTATTAATCAGGGCATACAGATGAGCAGAATCCTCGGCTTGGCCTGAGATGATGAGCGGCGTTCTTGCTTCATCGATTAAAATACTGTCAATTTCGTCAATGATACAATAATTAAGAGGGCGTTGTTTTTTCTCCTCTTTACTAAATACCATATTATCACGCAGATAATCAAAACCATATTCGTTATTGGTGCCATACGTGATGTCTGCACGATAAGCATCGAACTTCTCATGAGGGGGCTGCTGACCATAAACCACACCCACCGTCAGACCCAAAAAGTGAAAAAGCGGACGGTTTAGGTCAGCATCACGCCCTGCCAGATAGTCATTGACCGTCACCACGTGTACGCCTTTGCCACTAATGGCATTTAGGTAAATGGCAAGGGTAGCCATCAATGTCTTACCCTCCCCTGTCTTCATCGGCACCAAAAACGAACGTGAATTAAAACGCATGCGTAAAGTCGTGGACAAGATTAACGC
>JBHCHC010000160.1:0-4049 GCA_041802645.1 Moraxella sp.
AATAGATTTCATCAAGCTGTACTTCGCCATCAAAGAATTCTTTAGCCTCAAGATTAACATGGTATTCTATCACAAGCCTCATTTTGTGGTAGAAAAAAGCCGCTGAATTGTGCTGAATGCCAAGCAAATCACTTGCTGTTCTAGCAGTAACTTGTGCTACAAAAAATTCAAGCAGTTTTATTTGAACTTTTTACTTAATTTACAATGGGTTATCTTCATGTTTGTAGTATAGCATAAGTGCTAATCTACTACAGCCCCTTAAAAAAATATTTGTTTTGTTATAAAAGCTAAAATCCATTTAGCGAGCGTGTTTCATACACAAGGTGGCATATGGCACAGCGTTTAATCGCCCCTCTTCAATCTCCTCGCCACACTCAAAACATTCCCCATAACGGTCGCTGTCGATGCGAGCTAAGGCACTATTGACTTTGGCGAGGTTTTCTTGGGCTTCTACCAAAAGATTTTTACGCATGTCATTTTCTTGGGCGGCAACTGCTTGGTCGTCCCAATGGTGTCCAAGCTCATCTTGGGGGTTTTCTAGATGATTGGTGATTTTATTAATGCGATATTCATATTCTGCTTTTAGCGTCAGTAAGTCATTTTTGTGTTTGGTAATATCCATGATAACTCCTAGTTTTAATGAAGGTTTAGGCATAGCTTAACATAAATTTAGGGTGTTGGGTAGGGTTATTTTTTGGGCATGAATCATGAAAATGACGGTCAAAATCTTTGCCTGATTTAGAGGTGGACAACGGGTCAAATAGCCATTTATGTCTAATTTTGTTACAATACCCAACACTCCAATAACCCTATTGATGAACCTAAAACATGAAAACCGACTTTGATACCCGTTCTATTGCTGAATTTGCCGAACAAGCTTATCTAAACTACGCCATGTATGTCATCATGGACAGAGCCCTGCCCCATATCTCAGACGGTCTAAAGCCTGTCCAGCGTCGCATCATCTATGCCATGAATGAACTGGGGCTACGTCATACTGCCAAACCTAAAAAATCTGCCCGTACGGTGGGTGATGTGTTGGGCAAGTATCATCCTCATGGTGATAGTGCCTGCTACGAAGCGATGGTACTGATGGCACAGCCGTTTAGCTATCGCTACCCCTTGGTTATGGGGCAGGGCAACTGGGGCTCTGCCGATGACCCCAAATCCTTTGCTGCGATGAGATACACCGAGGCGAAGATGAGTCATTATGCCAGTACGCTACTGTCTGAGCTTGGTCATGGCACGGTGGATTTTATCTCTAACTTTGATGGTTCAATGACCGAGCCTGCAACTTTGCCGGCTCGATTGCCTAACATCTTGCTCAACGGCACAACAGGCATTGCTGTAGGCATGGCAACGGACATCCCTCCTCATAACTTAACAGAGACGGTTAAGGCGTGTATTAAGCTTCTTAAAAAGCCAGACATCACCACCGCTGAGCTATGTAAAATCATGCCCGCTCCTGATTTGCCAACTTCCGCTGAAATCATCACGCCCCAACAAGAGCTCATCAAAATTTATGAAACAGGGCGTGGCAATTACAAGATGAGAGCCACTTATCATGTTGATAAACAAGATAAAAACACCATCATCATCGATGCACTGCCTTATCAAGTCTCAGGCTCAAAAATCATCGAGCAAATCGCCCGCTTAATGAATGATAAAAAACTCCCTTGGGTAAGCGACATCACCGATGAGTCCGACCATGAGAATTCTTGTCGCATCGTCATTGAGTTTAAGCGTGGCAAAATGGAGATTGATAAAATCATGGCACACCTGTTTGCCACCACTGACTTAGAAACGTCCTATCGGGTCAACATGAACATGATTGGGCTCAATGGCAAACCAGAGGTTAAAAACCTAAAACAAATCCTGTCTGAGTGGCTGATGTCGCGTCGAGCGGTGGTGTTAAGAAGGCTTAATCATCGCTTGAACAACATTGATAAACGTTTGCACATTTTGGCAGGTTTGCTCGTGGCTTATCTGCACATCGATGAGGTCATCGCCATCATTCGCACCGAAGATGATGCCAAAGCAGTGCTGATGAGCCGTTATGGACTTTCAGACACGCAAGCAGATGCTATTTTGGACATCAAACTTCGCCAATTGGCCAAATTAGAAGAGATAGAATTAAATGCTGAGCGAGATGAGTTGCAAAAAGAACGTGCCATCATCGCTGAGCAAATCAGCAACCCTGATAGCCTGACAAACCTACTGATAGATGAGCTGACCTTTGACATGAAAACGCATGGTGATAAACGTAAGTCACCTGTGGTGGAGCGTGAAGAATCTGTCGCTGTTAAAACCTCTGAGCTGATACCCAGCGAGAGTGTGACGGTGATTTTATCAAAAGCAGGCTGGATTCGTATGGCAAAAGGGCATGAGATTGACCCTGTGACACTAAACTATCGCACAGGCGATGAATATGCCACGCACGCTCTTGGTAAGACCAACGAACGTCTGATGCTGCTCGATAACATGGGACGTAGTTATGGACTAGACGCGGCAAGTCTGCCGTCTGCTCGTGGGCAAGGAGAGCCGATTAGCAGTATGCTAACCTTAACAAATGGTGTTAAGATTGAGCAAGTACTATTTGGTCAACAGCCCATCATTCTAGCCAGTAGCGAAGGCTATGGCTTTATTACTAGCACCCAAGGGCTAGACACCACTCAAAAAGCAGGGAAAGCGGTAGCCAATCTTGGTGATGCAAGGCTGCTCCCTTACGCCCCTGTAGGGAGTGCTACACACATCGCGGTGGTAAGCAGCGGGGGGAATTTACTTGTTTTTAACCGTGATGAACTGCCTGTGCTGACTAAGGGTAAGGGCAACAAACTCATGAGCTTAAAGAATAACGAAACACTCGTGGCGGTGCGTGCGTTATCCGATACTGACAATCTTATCATTCATACCAATAAACGTACACTGACGCTAAAACCTGCCGACTGGATGAATTATCAAGGTAAACGTGCAGGTCGAGGGGCGTCTTTACCTAAGGGTTTTTTGAGCGTGGTCAGTCTAAGCGCCCAAGAAGCTGAAGCTTGATGATTTAAAGTGGGTGGGATAAAAAAGGAGTCGCTTCATTTGACTCCTTTTTATTGATTTTTAAAAATAATAAAGATAAAATCATGAATAACAGTCATTGCATAAACACCATCATTGATTCATTCCAGATAGAACAGATGATTTGATTGATATTTCACACGATAAAAACACATTGATAATCATGAAAAAATTCTACCTAATCCGTCACGCCCAGTCTGAGTCCAATGCAGGACATGCCATTCGTCCCAACCCCGATATTGCCTTAACCAATTTGGGCAGACAGCAAGCAAGAGAGTTATCAGATTGGCTACTTGCCCATGTCGCCACCCCCAATAAGGTTTTCGTATCCTCGTACATTCGCACACACCAGACGGCAGAGCCTTACTTAGACAAGACGGGTTTGACCTCCATCGTGTTAGATGATTTACGAGAGTTTAATTATTTAGATTATGAACACATCAAGGATTTGACCTTACCCCAAATCATCAAGATGGCAGATGAATTTTGGGCAAGGGGGGACAGAGAATATACTGATAGTCCCACCAGCGACAATTTTATTAATTTGGTGGCGAGGGTCAAGGCGGTGTGTGAGGAGTTTGATGCCCTGCCAGATGGCACGTATGTGGTCTTTACGCATGGTATGTGGCTAGGCATGCTCATGTGGCAGCTCATACATGGCTATCATGGTGGCGAGTGCCCTCGCCTGTTTAATGTGGTAAAATTTCGAGAGTTTGAACTCACCGTTCGTCCTAAAAACTGCGAAGTGTACTTGATGATGACAGATGAGGGACAGCACACCATCGGTAAAGTGCGGTCAAGAGGTGAGGATTAGGGGTGAACAAGACGACAAAAGGTAAAAGGTTCGTGTAAGCATTTACTGACAAAACTTGACGACTTTGGCGTATTTTCTTTAACTTTGTTCTTTGACATAATACATCCAAGCAGCAAAGGATAAGGCAAGCGGTTTGATGATGTTAATCGAAGTGTCATGGCTTTACATATCC
>JBHCHC010000161.1:0-8511 GCA_041802645.1 Moraxella sp.
CCCAAATGACGGCAAAAATTCGGAAAATCTCTGGTGGTGGCAGGGTCGGTGGCAAGTACATGAATTTCGTCACCACCCTTGGCAGAACGAATGACTTTATGTAAGAGCATGACAGGTTCAGGGCAGATAAGTCCTGTGGTGTCTAGATGATGCGTGTTGGGCGTAACCTCATCTATGGCATCTAAATGGGTGGTCATGACAAATCTTGCCCCTCAAAGTTACTTAAAATCCGTCTTTCCTCGTCAGTCCAAGCTTGTTTGTTGCCATGCTGGTCAGTGCGAACGATGGTTGATGTTCCGTTAGCAACGACGGTATTTTGGGCGGTACTGTAATACTCGTATGCCATGCTAAGACTGGTGTTGCCGATTTTTGTGCATCGAACACCGATGAGTAGGGTGTCAGGATAATGCACGGGACGTAGATAGTTACATGATGAGCCTGCCAAGATGGTCAGGGTCTCATCTTTAAACATCGCCAACGTGTGCAAATAGCTGATACGGGCAGATTCGGCATAGCGATAATAGGCGACGTTATTAACGTGATTAAAAGCGTCCATTTCGCCCCACACCACAGGCTGAACATGGACAACGGGATAGTCACGTAGCACCATTGGGCGGTCATCGCCTGTTAAAACGGCGGTAAAAAAAGCGGTCATGAGCATTCCTTAAAAATTAAAATGACTTATTTTAGCATCTCTATGCTGCTTAGGCTTTTATTTTTAGGGGTATTGGCAAGCAAGTCATACACCCAAAACAGGGCATCGTGCGGAGTGTTTAGATCGACCTGCTGTCCGATTTGTTCTGTTTTGGCGTTGGCTTGCTCGTCTGATGAAGGGTTATTTTGAACCGTAGCGGACTGTTTTTTTAAGCTGTCCATGTCAATTTTGCCACCATGTAACGTGATGTGGCTTTCAAGCTGAGCACGCACTTCTTGTAAATAACTGGTCATGAGTCCTCGGTCTCGAACATTTGCCGAACCAATGGCAAGCGAGAGCATCATGCTGGCATCATGGAGCAAAATATCACCACGACTAAGTGGAGCGTTGGGCGTGTTATTGACCTGCTGAGCACGTAAAAATGCTTGTAACTCTCGCATTTTTAAAATATGAGATTGCCACGCATCAGGCTGGATTTTTAGGGTGTTAACATAGGCGATATCTGCCTTGATACTGCGGCTTAGAGAGGATTTGACAGGTGGGGCAAGTCCTGTCATGTGGCTTAGCTGATAATCGATGGCCTCTAGGGCGGTCAAGACCTCATCATAGTTGCCCCGCTCAAAGAGCTGATGGGTCATGGCAAGTTCAATTTTTAGAAGTTCGGCATCTTTACTTGCTTCATTTTTTTCATGCTTCTTGGGGGCATCGGTAGGAGTGATGGCAAATAGACGGTCATCAATGTCGTTAAGTCGAGAATCCACCGCATCTATTTTAATAAGGCGTTCATCCACTTGATTGACCACCGAGATAAAGGATAAGTAAAGCCAAACCAGTCCACCTGCCAGCAGCACAATCACGCACCATTGCAGCCTCATGAGTACCACACGTGCTTGCTCAGCTTGTTTTTTAAGTGCTTCTTTTTCTTCTTGTTTGACGTAAGCCAATTTGGCATCTATCTGTTCTAAATTTGCCTTGATGGCTTCTACATTGGGACTGTCGGGTTTATTGATGTTTGAGTCGGGCTTATTGATGTTTGACATGGCATGTATGACTTGGTTCGGATTTGGGCTAGTATGACGGGCTTATGTGTTTGGCACACGTCACGTCTGCCATGAGTTGTTGTACGGCTTGACGTAGGCTTTCTTGGCTTAAATCCGCCACAACCTGAACATAACTGTCTGGATAATGAGTGGCGGTCAGCTCACCAAGACGCTTACCCAAGGCTAAATATATCATATTTTGGGGTAAAAACCCATATTTTAAGTGAGTGGGCGTGTGCTTCGGCGGCAGAATTTTGGCATCTGAGGCATTTAGGGTTATTGGTTTGTGGGCTGGGTATTTATCGGTGGTTGAATTTGTCAGCCGTGAGTACGCATTAACCACCCAAGCATCATACACGCTTTGCCATGCTTGCAGGCTCATCTGGCTGGTGATTAGGACAAAAATGGGGTAAAGAGTATCAGATTCAAACGATGCAGATGAGTCAGATGGTGAAGGTTTATCAATGACATCATCATTTAGCAGGCGAGCAAAATTGTCTTTTAAATCCATCGGCACGCACCGTTCATAAAAGGCGATGGCACGCACGTTCACCCCACGAGCGATGAGCGTATCAAAAAGCAGTCTGCGACCACCAACTCCTCGCCAGATAAGCACGTCATCACCTGTACAGAGTTGATTGATGGTAGACATAGACAGCATGCCTTCATTGCTCATCTCACGACCACAATCAGAGGGGGTGATGACCCTAAAGCCAAAGTCTCTTAGCGTTTTTGCGGTTGGTTGACCGACAGCGACGATGGTGAGGGTGTCATAATGAGGTAAGTCATGGGCGTGACGGAGGTGATATTTTTTTAAAAAGCGAATGGCGCATGAGGCTGCCTCGACACTTACTACGATGAGGGTGGTGAACTTGCCTTTGATGAAATCAGACAAATATCGCCCTTCTTGCTCGCTTAGCTCATCAAAATGGCGAATGGCAAGCAATGGCAAATGGACAGTGCTAATCGGCAGATGGATGTCACCTTTGTCTTTGGGGCGAGTGTTGATGAATAAGGCAGTCATGACCGATTGGAATGATGTCCATGCTCATAGAGTGCCTGCAAAATCTTATCCGCACCTTGGTTGAGCAAACACTGGGCAATGGATTCGCCAAGGTGTTGGGCTTGCTCAATGGCAAGGGCGGTATTGTCGGTTGCTAGGGCGACACTGCCTTTGTCGATGAGCAAAATTTGCCCGTCAGGGGTGCCGACACGTCCTTCTAAGTGAAGGGTGTGAGCATCTAATCTGGCAAAGCCAGCGATGGGCACTTGACAGCCTCCTTCCAAGGCACGGTTCATGGCACGTTCGGCACTCACGCACAGGGCGGTAGCATGGTCGTGAAGTGGGCGAATTAACTCTAAAATCTGTTTATCATCGCCACGGCATTCGATGGCAAGCACTCCTTGACCTACCGCAGGCAGGCAGATAACAGCATCTAGTTCGTGACGAATACGTGCATCTAGTCCAAGGCGCTGTAATCCGCTGGTTGCCAAAATGATGGCATCATATTCGTCATCATCAAGTTTAGATAAACGTGTCCCAACATTGCCACGCAAGGACTTGATGATAAGGTCGGGGCGAGCTGCCTTGAGCTGGCATTCACGACGTAGACTCGAGGTGCCGACCACTGCTCCCATAGGCAGGTCATCTAGATGTTCATAAGTGTTAGAGATGAAAGCATCTGTGGGAGCATGACGAGGCAGATAAGCACCGATGGCTAGCCCATGTGGTAGTATCATGGGTACATCCTTAAGAGAATGTACGGCGATGTCTGCCTGTCTATCAAATAAGGCAGCTTCTAACTCTTTAACAAATAAACCCTTGCCACCAATCTTGGCAAGTGGGGTATCTAGGATTTTATCACCACGTGTGGTCATCTCCAAAAGATGAATGGTTAAATCTGGGTGATGTCTTTGTAGTTTGTCTTTAACAAACCGAGCCTGCCAAAGAGCAAGAGGGCTTTGACGAGTGGCGATGGTTAGGGTTTTCATGTCTGGCTTCGCATCATAATAACTTGCCTATTTAACCACATTTGCTCCAAAATGCCAAATAAATCCACCCCATCTTGACGAAAATATACAGGCGGCAGGCTCATAAGCGACATATCAGATGCCTTGGATTTTTTCACGAAGAGTAGGCAGGTGCCGACGTGAGACCGAGAGTTTTTCAGGGATATCGCGAAAACGCACTTGATATTGACCATTATCCACTGTTTCTAATAAATCTAAATAATCTAGATTAATCAAGGCGTTGCGATGAATTCGGAACATCACGCCTGCAAACTCTTCTTCTAAGTCTTTTAAGGTTTCATCTATGAGTACCACGCCATTTTTGTGACGGACTTTAACGTATTTTTGGTCAGCGGTAAAGTAGTAGACATCAGACAGCGAAATGAGTTCTACGCCACGATGAGTGCGAGCAGCGATGTATTGACGAGCACGACCTTGTTTACCGCTTTGCTCATTAAGAATGGCTTGCTGAGCGGCATTAATACGACAACATCTTTGTAAGGCATTTTTAAGGTCGCTTTCTTGAAAAGAGGTCGGCAAATAGTCACTGGCTCCTGATTTTAGAGCATTGATGATGAGTGAAGCATCCTCTGCTCCCACATAAATGATGGCGGGAGGGTTATTTAAATCTTGAGAGATTTTTTGGGAGTATTCGTCAAGCCTAGGCAGATGAGCATTGACAAACACCATTTCGGGGTGATGCTGCAATGTCAGGTGATAAGCTTCATCAAGGTGGGAAGTGTATTCAATCACCTCATGCCCTTGCGATTTTAGCAAAGTGGCTAAATGTTTGTTTACGGTAGGTTCGTGTTCGCAGATTAATGCTTTCATAAGCAATCTCCTTATTGGGCTAATGATGACTGACAGCGTAAGTCTTAGACTGATGATTGAGTCACTTCATTTGGGGGTTTTATGATCATGCCAACCAACAGTCGTTCATTCCATGTTAGTCATCAAATTAAAAAATTGTTCATTAGTATCAGCACAATAGGCAATGGTTATACGCTAACCAACAACATGATGCATAAAGTGAAGTTACATAACTTTACAAATTTATTAATTTTGTGATTAATAAACAGACAGAATGCTATATTTTTTGGACAAATTACACAATTTTTTGTCAATTTAGGCATGAATATTGCATAATTTACGATATTATACCAACTGTCTCCAAAAAATCAACGTCTATTTTTTAAAATTTTTAAAATGTTGCTTTATTATTTCTGCTTATATATTTATCATTTTTCGTTTTTAATTAAAAGATAATAAAGTTGTTCTAATATATCTTGCTTACCGAAATTGTCCTCTTGTTAGCCCAAAGAAGCCCAAATAAAATTCCCTTGTACTCTTTATCATTCATTGTTAAGATACGCGTTATTTGTTTACCATAAGGCAATATCATGACCACTACCCATACCGCCCAAATGTGGGGCGGACGTTTTAGTGAAGCCACCGACAGTTTTGTCGCCGAATTTACCGCTTCTGTGAATTTTGACAAACGCATGGCAAAGCAAGACATACAAGGCTCTATTGCCCACGCCACCATGCTTGGGCGGTGCGGTATCATTGCACTTGAAGAAAGCCAGCTAATCATTGACGGCTTAAAACAGGTGCAAGCTGAGATTGACAGTGGTGCATTTGTGTGGTCGGTAGCGCTTGAAGATGTGCACATGAATGTTGAGAGTCGTCTGACTGCCATCATCGGCGATGTCGGCAAAAAGCTGCACACAGGACGTAGCCGTAACGACCAAGTGGCGACCGACATTCGCCTGTGGTTACGAGATGAGACCGATAACATCTTGGCACTGCTAAAACGCTTACAGTCGGGCTTATTAGACTTGGCGGACAAACACACCACCACCATCATGCCCGGATTTACCCATCTGCAGACAGCACAGCCTGTGAGTTTTGCGCATCATGTGATGGCGTGGTTTGAGATGCTGACCCGTGATAGTGAGCGTTTTAGCGATACTCGCCGCCGTATCAACCAAATGCCCCTTGGCAGTGCGGCACTGGCAGGCACGACTTATCCGATTGACCGCACCATTACCGCTGAGCTTCTCGGTTTTGAAGGCATTTGCCAAAATTCCCTAGATGCTGTCAGCGACCGTGATTTTGCCATTGAATTTACCGCCAATGCGTCGATTCTGATGATGCATTTATCTCGCATGAGCGAAGAGATTATCCTATGGATGAGTGCGCAATTTGGCTTTGTGGCGGTGCCTGACCGTTTCTGCACGGGCTCATCCATCATGCCACAAAAGAAAAATCCTGACGTGCCAGAGCTTGTGCGTGGTAAGGCGGCTCGGGTATTTGGTCAGCTGACCACCTTACTTAGCTTGATGAAAAATCAGCCACTGGCGTACAACAAAGACAACCAAGAAGACAAAGAGCCGCTGTTTGACTGCGTGGATACCTTGACAGGCTGCCTGCTTGCCTTTGCTGATATGCTCCCAAACCTTGTGCCAAATAGCGACAATATGCGTGCGGCAACGATGAAAGGCTATGCCACAGCGACCGATTTGGCGGATTATTTGGTCAAAAAAGGCTTGCCGTTTCGTGATGCGCATGAAGTGGTCGGCAAAGCGGTAGCACTTGGCGTGGCAAAGGGTGTGGATTTAAGTGAGCTAAGCTTAGCTGAATTACAAAGCTTTAGTGAGCTTATCGGCGATGATGTCTTTGACTACCTAACGCTAGAAGGCTCGCTAAACGCTCGTAATCATATCGGTGGCACAGCGCCAAATCAGGTCAAAGCGGCGATTGCTCGTGGTCGTGAGCGCATTGCGTAATGTTGGTTTGATATTGATCTAATGTCATAACCCCTGATATGAATAACCCCCAAGGTGTGGACTTTGGGGGTTTGTGATAATTTGGGTAAAGAAAACATCATTGATTTCTCTGATGGTTGAGGTGGTATCTTATTTTGAAATCGTAAATACGCCTTGATGGATTGGGAAAAAATAGGTTCATTGATGACATGTATTTTAATAAGGCATGATAAGTTTTTAAAATGCTTGACGCACCACTGTTTCACATCATGTATTCATTTCAATCACTTGATATGATAGCAGTTAAGTATCTCAGTCCTATGGTATTCTTAACATTTAACAAAGATAAGGCAATACAATGAAATTGGCAGTTATTGGCTCTCGCACTTTTGATGACTATGACATAGCAGTAACCACCATCAAGGCACTTTTTGAGCAAGTGGCAGATGATGAAAAACCAAACACCATTATTAGTGGTGGTGCAAAGGGTGCAGACACACTGGCAGAGCGTTATGCCAAAGAGCGTTATTTAACATTATTGGTGTTTAAACCTGATTATCAACAATATGCTCGCAGCGCAGCTCATGTTCGCAACCGCTTAATTGTGGACAATGCCGATATGGTGCTTGCCTTTTGGAATGGCAAGTCCACAGGCACAAAATACACCATTGATTACACCAAAAAACAAGGCAAACCCGTTCAGATAATAAGCGTTGAATAGATAAGCTGCTTGATTTTAGGGGTTTATGGATTGAGTTGCATTCTTCCAAAGACCTTATCATCCATAGCTAACTTTGACGATGGCACTTTGGTTATCTGCACCGTTTTATTATGAAATTCAAGCAAGCTATTGCGATGACCGATACTCACGATGATACTATCAGGCAGGTGTGTGGCAAGCAGTGTGTACATGAGCTTCTCATTGGCTTCATCAAGCGCTGATGTCGCTTCATCAAGAAATATCACATCAGGGCAAGCCAGCAAAATCCGCACAAAGCCAATCCGCTGAATCTGACCAGGAGACAGATACGCCTGCCAGTCTTCGATGTCATCTAGGCGTTTGGCAAGTTTTTTGAGCCCCACGACACCAAGCCAATGAGCAATGGTCGCATCATCCGCCATCATCGCAGGATAGGTGACGACATCGCTCAGACTGCCTTGCGGGACATAGGTTTTTTGGGGAGTAAAGTGCAGTTTTTGTTGCACATCCAGATACATCGCCCCCACTGTCGGTAAGGGATAAATCCCTGCCATCGCTCGTAGCAGGCTTGTCTTGCCCACACCTGACTCGCCTTGGATTAATAGGCGGTCACCACGGCGTAGCACCATATCCACAGGACGAAATAGCAACTGTCCGCCACCACTTATCAGCCCAAACTGCTGTAATGCTAGGCGAGTATCTGCTGATTGGGCAAGTGTTTTATCCCTTGTTTGGCAGGTGTCACCATCCGCTTTATCAGCTTTTTTATCAATATTATCTAAAGAATGTAAAAATCCGTGCAGACGATTGACCCGTGCTTGATATAGGGTAAAATCTTCATAAAACAAGCGGAAAAATGACAAAGCACGCATCAAGCGGTTGAACGACTGCACCGTCTGATGTACATCACCAAGCTTGATTTGTCCTGCAAAAAATCTTGGCGCTTGTAGCATGATTGGCAGCAGCATCGCAAACTGCGTCACCCCTGTATTAAAGCCACCCAAACCAAGCGAGCGTTTGATGATTGCCCAGCGGTTGTCAATGATGGCACGAAAATACGCCGTCAGACTTCGCTTTTCTTGGCGTTCACCTTGATAAAAAGCGATGCTCTCGGCATGGTCACGCACTCGCACCAGCGCATAACGATAGTCGCCATGACGATGCTCTTTTTCAAAGTTTAGACGAATCAGCGGTCGCCCAATCCACACCGAAATGACGGTCGCGGTGATGATAAATCCATACACCAAAAACACCACACGCTTTGGAATCTCAATGCCTGCTAGCACCAGCACACCAGATAAGCCCCACAAAATGATGGTAAACACAATCGATGACAAG
>JBHCHC010000162.1:0-2508 GCA_041802645.1 Moraxella sp.
ACACTGTGCAATATTTTAGTAAAAAATTAATTAAAATCAAACAGTTGCTTAATAAGTCCCTTGATATTATTCAGGCTTGGTACTTGAAAAATTCGCTCATTTTGCTATAATAAGCACACTGAAGTACTCGCCAGTGAAGCGTATTCCTGAGCCGATAATCTTATTTTAGGATTTGGGTTCAATGTTTCTGTTGTGCAGGCCTGCATCCTTGTGATGAATCAGGAAGCCGTAATGAGCATTACTCTTATCCGCCTTGAACTTCACGGTTCATGGTCACCCCTTTGCAGCGGTACTTTGGTTCTTTTTTGTATTCACCGATTCAAAAAATCGAATTTTTCAAAAAAATTTGCAAAAAAGTGTTGACAGGTCAAAATAACCTGCTATAATACGCACCATCTTAAGCGAACAGCGAAAGATACCGACATTCCCCAATAGCTCAGTCGGTAGAGCATCGGACTGTTAATCCGTGTGTCCCTGGTTCGAGCCCAGGTTGGGGAGCCAAATTCAAAAACCCTTTTCTGTCATGGAAAAGGGTTTTTCTTACTTTAAGCATATTCATTTGTTTAAATACTATAGGCACAATGATACACACCACGCATCATGCCATACCTCCTATGACCAATTATTTACGACTCCTTGACACTGCCATCGCCCTTGACGAATGTCTTGATGTTTGGTCATGTCTATCTTTGTTGTCTTTTTGGGTTGGTTAGACACCCAGTGATATCGATAGATTTTATCATCTCTACCATGAAACTCGGATGAATGCTCGGATGAATGCTCGGATTTAACCGTATAATAATCTGCGTCTGCATGATAATCAAATTTATCAAAATCCATTCCGTATGACTTGTTATCATTCAGCAGTATGTCCATGTGATTAAATCCATTAAGCAGAATAAAGTTAGGATCGTTAAATTTCTCCACAATGGGATTGCCCTTGTCATCAAAATATTCATTAATAAAATCAAGCTCACGCTCATCACGACTTAGATATGCTTGCTTTGCTTTCTCATCCATCCCGTCTTTTATGAAATAAATCCGCTCATTGTCAGTCATCAATCTATAACTAAAATTGTGGCTAAATTGGTCTTTTGTGGTGCTATACATGACAATGATGTCATTATGGCCATCAGGAACATCATTTTGCCACGCATAACTTTCTTGATATATCCTACCATCTTGATCTCTTTCATTCATGTCAGCATAAAATTTCAAGACACCAATATCATCACCATGACACAAATAAGCATTACCGCCAGAGACGTAATTTAGCTTATCATCATTAATTTGCAATAAAAAACCGTTGTCATGACTTCGCCCCTTGATATGAAGACGTGTGCCATCTTGATGACGGTTATGTCTACTCATCACGACAAACACAGAAGGTTTATCCATCTCAACAGACAGTACATCACCTACAAGCTGATGACTACCGAACGCTACCATGCCCACCGCACCTACCATCACACGCTGATTGGGCAAAAGACATATCATGCCTTGATAGAAGTCACTTTTGTCGTATTTTAAGCAACCAATCAGCTCATCAGTGCTTGGGTTGGTGTTTGGGCGAGCACTTGCACAATTACCAATGCTAACAAGCATCATCAAACAAAGCAGCCATTTCATTGAAGCATCCCTCTACAGCCCCAGCATTTTGGTTATCATACTGTAATGATCTTCAAACATCATTCTGCCATCGAGTTTGCCAAGTGGCAGCCAAAAAGCACGGCTGGCATCATCACTCCCTTGCACATCGGGCAGACTGTCGCCTGTCAGCTCAAAGTAAAATACCGTCGTCACTGTCCTTCCACGAGCTGAACGGTTGGGGGAATCGAAGGTATGGCTTGATTTTAGGGTGTTTGGATTGACGCTAAGCCCTGTTTCTTCTTTGAGTTCACGTAACGCACAATCAAGCAACGTCTCATCTTTATCCAAAAATCCGCCCGCCAAGGCATATAATCCGTGTCCGTACTCACCTCCTCGTTCGATGAGCAGTACATGACCTGCCTGTACTACCAATGCATCCGCTGTCACAAAAACAGGAGGATAAGGGGCAACATCCCATGCTTTTTGGTAATCTAGGACATGGCGATACTCTCTTTGTAAATTGATATAGTCTGAGGTGTTGCGAAATTTTTGTAAAAAACTCACACTCGAAGCAGGCATTTTGTCTTGCCAATCATCACCATTTTTTAAACGCTCATCCAAAAAATAAGCTCGTCTTAATGGCGTGGCAGACAAACCCTCAAAGCTCGGCAACTCCACAAATCCCCAATTTGGAAATAACGATAAATAATAAGAGCTGTCATCTTTGGTATGCCCAATGACGCCAATACTACCACGCTCATCGCCTGAGATGAATGATACCGCCTCTTGGATATTTTTAAGCCATTTATGGTCGTTATAAAGTGTGTCATCAATGGGCATGCACACAATGCGGTCACTCATGCTTTGCTCATCGTCAAAAGCTTGCAAAATCATGCTTTCACGCTCATCAAAGCTAAA
>JBHCHC010000163.1:0-7975 GCA_041802645.1 Moraxella sp.
CCAAACTATGATTTTTATATCAATAACTACAACTCAGGGGCACGCACCTATAAGGCGAATAATACCAGTCGCCTAGTGCGTGCAGGTAATTATCCCATCGGTGTGTCTAAGACAGGTTTTATCCGTGAGGCGGGCTACTGCTACGTCATGGAAACACACATCAATAACCGTCCTGCGGTGGTGGTGCTCTTGGGGGCAAGTGCCTCAAACAGTCGTTGGGATGATGCTGAAGACATTCTGACACAGCTTGCTTACCGTAATTAATGACACTCAAATTAAGAGTAGATTAAGACTCCCTAAGACCCAGCAATGGGTCTTTTTTATTTCAATCATCTACGATAAGCGATATAATAAGATGGCTTTTTTAATTTAAGATGCTATGACAAGGATGTCCCATGTCCGCTCCGAAGCTTTATTTGCTGACCAACAACGAAGACTTACACACCCTAATCGATAAGCTAGAACGTGCCTTTGATACAGGCGTGGTCTCACTAGTGCAAATCCGCCGTCATCAGACGCTGCGTGCTTTTGATTTAATCACTCTTTATCAAGAAACGGAGATTCTCATCAGCCTTGCCGATAAATATGGCATACCTACAGTCATCAATGAAAACCTAGAGCTCGCCTCTCACTTTAATACAGGACTGCATTTATCAGGCGCCATGAGTGTACGGGTTGCCCGTGAGATATTGGGTGATGAGGTGTATATTGGTCGCAGCTGCTATGATGATGTGGCACTGTTCAAAGAGGCAAAAAAACAAGGAGCAAGTTATGGGGCGATGGGAGCGATGTTTGGCTCCATCACCAGACCGCTCATCAAGACGGTCGGTGCAGAGACTTTATCTCGTGTTGCCAAGGTAGACCTGCCTTTATGTTTGATTGGAGGCATCAGTCTAAATGCGATGGATGAACTTCGTCATAGAGTGGGCGAAATGCGACTTGACTACATCGCTGTGACTACTGATATTTTACATCATGGTTCTGACATGGTGGGCATGAAGTGCCGAGCGTGGCGAGACTATTTGGAAAAGTGGGACTGAGGTGCTTGCATCATAACAAAAAATATATCCATTTTCAACGGTGATATCATTGAGAAGTTTTGATGCGGTATGCTAAAATATCATCATTTTATGCCACTTTATTGATTTGTCATTTACTCATCGTGAGTTGAATGAATGCACCAAAAAGGAAATTTCATGAGCATCACTTATTTATCTGACCTAGACATTTTGGGTAAAACAGTTCTTATTCGTGAAGACCTAAACGTCCCCATCAAAGACGGTGTCATCACCAGCGATGTGCGCCTGCAAGCTGCTCTGCCCACCATTAAGGCATGTCTTGACAAAGGGGCGGCTGTCATCATATGTTCGCATCTTGGCAGACCAACGGAGGGTGAGCGTGAAAACCGATACTCACTTGCACCCATTGCGACCTATTTGGCGGATAAGTTGGGTGTGCCCGTCGCATTTAGCACAGATTATTTGACACAAGGTGTGTCGGTCAAGTCAGGCGAGGTAGTGCTGCTTGAAAATGTCCGCTTTAATGTGGGTGAGAAGAAAAACAGTCCTGAGCTATCCAAGCAGTATGCTGACTTATGTGATGTCTTTGTTATGGATGCGTTTGGCACAGCACACAGAGCTCAGGCCTCCACTGAGGGTGTGATACGAGCGTGCGTGGCTGATGGTAAACCTGTCTGTGCAGGTAATCTGCTCTCTGCCGAACTTGATGCTCTCTCAAAGGCTCTGGATAATCCTGCTAAGCCCGTTCTCTCTATTGTTGGAGGCTCTAAGGTTTCAACCAAGCTAGATGTGCTAAATAGTCTTGCCGAGCTGTGTGATGGCATTTTGGTGGGTGGGGGCATCGCTAATACGTTCTTGGTCGCCAGCGGCAAGTCGGTAGGTGCCTCTTTATACGAGGCAGATTTGATAGAGACCGCTCGTGACATCATGACAAAGACAAACATTCTACTGCCGACCCATGTGGTGGTGGCAGATAAGGGGCAGATTGATTTTGATGATTTTTTGGGGTCGCTTGCTAAGGCTTGTGCCGTCATCAAGTCAGTCGATGACATCGGCGAGCATGATATGATACTAGATATCGCCCCTCAGAGTGCTAATGAACTGGCTGCCCACATAAAAGAAGCCAAAACCATTTTATTTAATGGCCCTGTGGGTGTCTTTGAGGTGGATGCTTTTGGGCAGGGCACTAAGATTATCGCCAAAGCTGTGGCAGACAGTGAAGGATTTAGCATCGCAGGGGGTGGTGATACCTTGTCTGCTATTGATAAATATGGTATGGCAGATGGTATTGATTATCTGTCTACAGGAGGCGGAGCATTTTTGGAGTTCGTGGAGGGTAAATCCTTACCTGCCATCGTTGCTCTCGATGATGCTAATGGTATGGACTGATTGATAAGTTGACGGTTTGCGATGACCAATATGGAAGGTGGTGACAGTCTTTGTTAAATTTTGTTGCATTTTTCATGTTTGGGCTTGCCAAATACCGCCATTCTGCTAAACTATCAGTGGATTTTATGGTTTTACTTTAGTGGGGCTAATACCCCTTTAAGACATACTTGAATCTTACCTGTATCTGATGACTAATATGTCACACCTAACATACTTCTTATTTTGGAGTAATTCATGAAAAAACTTATTCTTACTGCTCTTGCTAGCACACTTATCCTAACGGCATGTAGCAAAGAGACCACCGAAAAAGCTGCTGAAACTACCGAAAAAGCTGCTGAAACCGCACAGTCTGCTGCTGCCGATACTGCTAATAACGCTAAGACTGCCGCTGAAACTGTCGCCGCCGAAGCTGAAGTTGCTGCCAATAATGTCGCCACTGCCGCCGCTGATGTTGCTGCTAGCGGTGCCGAGACTGCTCAGCATACTGCCGATGTCGTTGCCGATACCGCTAACAATGTCGCCACTGCGACCACTTCTACCAATACAGCAGAAGCGACCGCTGAACAAAAAGCTCCAGAAGACCAAAAGTACTGATTGCTCATGTTCTTACTGGCAGTTGTGCTGACCCCGAACGATGTTCGGGGTTTTTATTTGTACTCTTATTGACATTCTTATAAAGTCGGCTCGTTACAAGCTAAGTTTGATGGATAAGTTTTATGCTTTATTGTCTAAAATGATACAAAAATGACGACAAACCGTTTATTACACAACACACCATCATGATGTATTGACAAAATTTGCCCATTGGACGTTCATGGCATACTCATCTCTCTAAACTGACCAAAATTTGTCGACCATTTTTGACAAGGTAAAAAATCGTCATTACCAAAAATTTACCATGCCAAAAAATTCATCGTTTTTGTTACAAAAATCGGCAGACTGACAAATTTTGTCACTTGAAAGATGGTTTTTTTGATGGATTTTTCATCAGCTGTCGTGCCAAGAAAAGTCATGAGGGGCAAAAAATGCAAATAAAAATAAAGCCATGAAAATTTTTGGGCTGATTTTGATTAAATTTTAAACAAATTTGTGCAAATTTCTAAAAATCTTAGTAAATTTTCAAAAAATTTCTAGAAAATGACGGTTTGTCGTCCATCAATGCCAAAAAGTTGGCACAGCAAATGCAACAGTATGAGTGTCAGGTTGGTAAATAAAAACTGACCAGTTACTTAAACTAAACCAAGGGCAATACAGCCCACCAATGAACGAAGGAGTTCACATGAACGCTCAAAAAGGTTTTACCCTTATCGAATTAATGATTGTAATCGCTATTATCGGTATCTTGGCTGCGATTGCTCTACCTGCTTATCAAGACTATACTGTTCGTACCCGTGTAACTGAAGGCTTGAACCTAGCAGAGCCTGCTAAAGCTGTTATCGCTTCTGAAGTTGCTTCTACTGCCGACCTAACTCGTGTTGCCACTACTTGGAACGCTCAAGCAAACAACACTGGTGCCAACTCTAAATATGTGAACAGCGTACTAATTAATGATACAAGCGGTGTAATCACCGTTACCTATAACGCTGCTGATGTTGGTTTGGCAGCTACTGAAAACACCATTACTTTAACTCCTTGGGTGCGTAGTGGCGCTGCTGGTGCTGGTGAAGCCTTGGCTACTGCCATTGCTAATGGTCGCTCAGGTTCATTTGACTGGGGCTGTGCTTCTGAAACTGGTGTTTCGGCAGCTGATGCAGGTATCACTGTAACTGCACCAGGTACTGCTGGCGTACGTGCTAAATACGCTCCTGCTGCTTGCCGTTAATCATCAGACTGGCTTAACTGCTAAAAACCCTTGCCCTAAGTGGTGGGGGTTTTTACGCTTATGTGATAAATGTCAGTATTTATTGAATATTATTATGATAATTGGTGTCATTGACAGGATAATCAGTCTTGCTTATGATGGGCACTTAAGATTTAATAAGGCACCACAACACAAGAGCCATGCTGTCGTATTTCTTGCTGTGTATAAATATTATCATTTTTCTTTGGGTGCAAACCATGCAACATAAACAATCTGGATTTACCTTAATTGAGTTGATGATTGTCATCGCCATTATTGGTATTTTGGCTGCCATTGCATTGCCTGCTTATCAAAATTACACCATTCGTACCCGTGTGGTTGAAGGGTTAAATCTGTCCGCCCATGCCAAATCCTTCATGGGTGAAACGATCGTAAGTCGTGATGACTTGAACCAGTTTGTTACAATGTGGAATGCCCAAGCAGGTGGTACAGGTTCTAACTCCAAATATGTCAATTCTGTACTGATGAATGCAAGTACGGGCGTGATTACCATTACTTTTAATGCGGCTGCTCTTGGTGTGGCTGCCAATGAAAACCAAATCACACTCACCCCTTGGGTGCGAGATGGTCAAAGTAATGGTGGTAATGGGCTAGCGCTTGTACCTGCCATGAATGCAGGCATTACAGGCAGTATTGATTGGGGCTGTGCTTCTAGTACCAATGTATCGGCAACCGATAGCGGTATCACGGTTGTTGCGCCCACCAACCCGATGGATAGTGTTTTTGTACCCGCTACTTGTCGTTAGCAATGTGAGTTATGAAAGATAAGATTAAAGCGTTTTTGTGGCATTTGTCCGTCAGCCTGCTGATCGCATTATTGGCAATGCTTGTGGTGTATGGGGTGTGGAATCCAAGCCCCTTATACAAAGCAACGGGCATTACCGACATTTTTTTATTGATGTTGGCGATAGACATTATTTTGGGCCCAATATTAACTTTGATTGTCTATAAAAAAGGCAAAAAAACGCTCAAATTTGATTTATGCGTGATCGCTTTATTACAAATGTCGGCATTGATGTTTGGACTTTATAAAGTATATGAAGGTCGTCCTGCGTGGATTGTTTATAGTGTGGATAGGTTTGATTTGGTTCGTGTTAATGAATTGGATCTACGCAAAATTAATGAAGCTCAACCCGAGTATCAAAAAGCTGGTATTATGGGGGTGCAATATGTTGCAGCGGTTATTCCTGTCAATGACTTAGAAACCAAAAATGCCATTTTGTTTGAAGAGCTTGGTTTGGGTATTGCACCATCTCAGCGTCCTGAATTGTATAAGCCCTTAAAAGAAGTTCAGTCCATTATCACACAAAGAATGCAAGACTTGTCTTTATTGGACAAATATAACCCACCAGCACAAGTAAAACAGACACTTGTCAAATACCCACACGCAGCAGGATATTTACCCCTAAAAGCCAATAAAGTGGATATGTCTGTATTGGTGGATAAAGAAGGCAACGTCATTAAGATTGTGGATTTACGACCTTGGGAATAATTTTGGTATAAAAAATAACCCAAGTATGAACGAAACCCCAAAAGTTAGATAACTTTTGGGGTTTTTTTATTGGCTGTTCTCATAAAGTCAAAACAGCACTCTTACCCTGATGGTCTGAGGAATGGCACGCAGACGCTCTAATGCTTTGGTGGAGTCATTATCATCAACATCCATCACCAAATAGCCAACATCACCTTTGGTCATCAGTGACTGAGCGGCGATGTTAATGCCGGCATCAGCAAAGGAGGCGTTAATCTGTGACAGTACCCCTGGTACGTTTTTGTGAATGTGAAGCAGACGATGGGTGTTCTCAGAGAATGGGATGGATACGTTAGGAAAATTCACCGCACTGGTGGTGTCGCCTTGGTCAGAGTAGCGGACAAACTTATCAGCGACTTCTAGACCGATGTTGGCTTGGGCTTCTTGAGTAGAGCCGCCAACATGTGGGGTTAAGATGACATTCTCAAAAGCACGTAAGGGTGAGACAAACTCTTCATCAGCAGATTTTGGCTCTTTGGGGAAGACATCGATGGCGGCACCGAGAAGTTTGCCACTTTCTAGGGCGGCAGCTAGGTCATCGATGTCCACACAGCCACCGCGTGCGGCATTGATGAAAAACGAGCCGTCTTTCATTTTATCAAATTCACGTTTGGTCATCATGCCTCTGGTGCTAGGCAGGTCAGGCACGTGCAGGGTAACGACATCGGCTTTTTCAAGCAACTCATCAAAACTGCCTACTTGTACAGCATTGCCTAGGGGCAGTTTGGTCAGAACGTCATGGTAGATGACTTTCATACCAAGACCTTCGCACAATACTGACAGCTGTGAACCGATAGAGCCATAGCCGACGATACCCATGGTTTTACCACGCACTTCATAACTGTCTTTGGCAGATTTGTTCCAGCCACCGCGGTGTACAACTGCATTTTTCTCAGGAATGCCACGCATGAGCATGATGGTCTCGGCAAGCACCAGCTCCGCCACAGAGCGAGTGTTTGAGTAGGGGGCATTAAAGACAGGAATGCCACGCTCTAAGGCGGCGTCTAAGTCCACTTGGTTGGTGCCGATGCAAAAACAGCCGATACAGATAAGCTTATCGGCTTGCTCTAAGACCTTACGAGTAAGCTGGGTGCGTGAACGGATGCCGATAAAGTGAGCGTCTTTGATTTTTTCGATTAATTCATCTTCATCAAGAGCGGTTTTGATGTATTCAATATTGGTATATCCTGCATCATTTAGCACTTTTAGGGCGTTATCATGAACACCTTCTAAGAGTAAAAAGCGGATTTTATCTTTGTTAAGTGATAAAGTCATGAAAAATCCTTACAATAACAAGAGTAGTTGGCGAAAGGGGGTGTTGCTAAAAACCTTATATTTATACACCCATTTGTCAGATTTTGCAAAGCCTTTTGGGGAAATTTTGTAATTATTTTTGGCATAAGCCGATGAGGGTGGATTTGGCTATTTTTCAAGGCAAAAATAACACGGAGACACTCAAGGAGGCACCCAAAAAAGTGATGTTTTAAACTGATGTAGTTTTTGCATGACATCATTTCATCATTTGGTTAAAAAATGAGTTGTCAAAATTTATACCTGTGTTATAATTTGCCACTTTTTAAATTTTAATAAGTTTACACTTGTTCAGATTTAAAAGTATTGCCGTGCAAGCGGTTGAATCGCTTTTTACTGATACAAAGCGGTTACTCTTGCAAAACTGGTGTGCAATGGAGTATTTATTCATTACTTTTTCTTCATTGAACCACACGCCGAACGTCGCCAAACCTTGTTAAACCCAAATGCAAGTTGGGTTTGGGTTTAGGGATAGATGCTTGACAGTCATGGTGTTGTCATGATGAATTGTTATATTATCTATTCATAGGTTTTTCTTTTAACCCTTATCTGAGATGGTAATCCGATATGAGCGTTCATTCTACTAATCATACCCCTGTCACCCCTAAAGACGGTGCCACCAACGACTACTACTTGACCCGCCAAAACCAAATGGAGTCAAATGTTCGTAGTTACCCCCGCAAACTTCCCCTAGCCATTGCCAAAGCCCAAGGCTGTTGGGTAACTGATGTGGAAGGCAACGAATACCTTGACTGTCTAGCAGGTGCAGGTACGCTTGCCCTAGGTCATAATCACCCTGCGACCATCAATGCCATCAAAGACGTGTTAGATAGCGGTTTGCCCCTGCATACCCTAGACATCACC
>JBHCHC010000164.1:0-30675 GCA_041802645.1 Moraxella sp.
TGGCAGGCGGCATGCAAGATGGACTTAAGCTCAAAGCATGGCTGCCAGGGGGTGCAAGTACTGACTTTTTGACCGCCAGTGATGAGCACCTTGACCTTGTGATGGATTTTGAGCCGATTATGAAAGCAGGCAGCCGCCTTGGGACGTGTCTGATGATGGTGGTGGACGAAACCCAAGACATGGTAAGTCTGTCGCACAACTTACAAAAGTTTTTCCAACGAGAAAGCTGCGGCTGGTGTACGCCGTGCCGTGATGGGCTGCCTTGGGGGGTAAAAATTTTGGACAGCCTAGAAAAAGGCGAAGGACAAAACGCAGACATTGACAAATTGTCTGAGCTGACCCGTGATTTGTGGCTGGGCAAAACTTTTTGTGCGCACGCCCCTGGGGCGATGGAGCCTTTGATGAGTGCCCTAAAATATTTCCGCCACGAATTTGAACAAAAAATCACCAGCCAACATGACCGTGCAGAGCAAGGGGGTAAATGATGGCAGTCATTCATATTGATGGAAAAACGGTGCAAGTGGACAGCGCCGACAACTTATTACAAGCGTGTTTGTCGCTGGGCATTGATGTGCCGTACTTTTGTTATCACCCAGCACTAGGCTCGGTGGGGTCGTGTCGTCAATGTGCGGTCAAGCAGTACAACAACGAAGACGACTACAAAGCAGGGCGGGGACGGCTTGTCATGAGCTGTATGGTTGCTCCGACCGAAAATATGTACATTTCTGTTGATGACGAAGAAGCCAAAACCTTCCGCAAACGCATCGTAGAATATTTGATGACCAACCACCCGCACGATTGCCCAACGTGTGAAGAAGGCGGTCATTGCCATTTGCAAGACATGACCTATATGTCAGGACATCGTCAAAGACGTTATCGCTTTACCAAACGCACTCACCACAACCAAGATTTGGGTGCGTTTATCAACCACGAAATGAACCGCTGCATTGCCTGTTATCGCTGTGTGCGTTACTATCGTGATTATGCAGGTGGGGAAGATTTTGGCGTGTATGCGTCCAATAACCGTGTGTATTTTGGGCGAGAAGCAGACGGTCAATTTGAAAGCGAATTTAGTGGCAACTTGACCGAAGTGTGCCCCACAGGGGTCTTTACTGATAAGACGCACTCCGACCGCTACAACCGCAAATGGGATATGCAATATGCCCCAAGCGTGTGTCATGGCTGTTCTACAGGCTGTAACATCTCGGCAGGGGAACGCTATGGCGAGCTTAGACGTATTGAAAACCGCTATAACCACGATGTTAATGGCTACTTTTTGTGCGACAAAGGGCGCTTTGGCTATGGCTATGTCAATCGCATAGACCGTCCTTTACAGCCTTTAGAAAACGTGGGTGGCAACCTGATTGCCATCAACGCCGATTATGCCTTAGATGGCGTGGTCAAGGCATTAAAGGGCAAAAAAGTGATTGGCATTGGCTCTACTCGGGCGAGTTTAGAGAGTAATTTTGCTTTGAAAAAATTGGTTGGGGCGGACAATTACAGCACGGGTGAGCGAGCAGTCATCAAAGATGTCGTAGCGTTAGGGGTTCAAATCTTGCGTCATCAAGACGTGCATAATGTCAGCCTTGCCGAGATTGAGACGGCAGACAGTGTGTTTATCTTAGGTGAGGATTTAACCCAGACCGCCAGTCGTGTGGCGTTATCGGTGCGTCAAGCTGCCAAAAATAAAGCCAAGCAAATGGCAACTGCACTGCGTACCGAACATTGGCTTGCCGAACCTGTCAAGCGTATTGGTCAAGAGGCGTATAGCCCCATTTATGTGGTGGGTGTGACCGATACCAAGCTTGATGATGTCGCTAAAGTATCAGCCGTCGCCACACCTAATGATATTGCTAAATTAGGTTTTATGGTAGGCGATATCATCAAAGACTATGCTGACCGATTAGAACAAATCACCGAAACTGAGAGTGCCATTTTTGCCAAAGAGCAAGAGCCTGATTTGGTTGTTGACGATAACATGGCGATGGAGTTTTTGGCACATCACATTGCCTATGATTTAATCATGGCAAATCGTCCGCTCATCATCTCTGGCACAAGCTTGACTTCTAAAGCGATTTTACAAGCCGCAGGTTATATTGCTCAAACCCTAACCGCCAAACGCACACAAATCGTCCATGTAGAGCGTGAGTTTGTGGAGGTTCAAAATGCCAAAATTCGAGATGAGGTTAAGCGTCAATACATCGACCCTGATAAAGATGCACGTACTGATGGCACGCATACCACAGAGCGAAACCCTGATGATTTTGAAAAAGAGCTTGCCTCTCATTTATTAAAAGTCAATGCTTTGTACGCGGATAAGACAGGTGTTTATGTCGCCATGTCAGATGCCAACAGCGTAGGTCTAAATCTGTTGGGCGGTCAATCCATAGAAGAGGTGTTGGCTAAGGACTTTGAGGCGGCGGTAGTGTTAGAACATGACTTGGCCAATTTAACCCCTGATCAGTTTGACCAATTAACTAAGCAATCACTCATTGTCTTAGACCATCAAAGCTACGACTGGCATACTAAGGCAGATTTTGTGTTGTCATCTGGTTCATTTGCCGAAAGTGATGGCACATTGGTTTCTGCCGAAGGACGAGCAGGTCGATTCTTTGCCAGCTACGATAAGGCATACTATGAGCCAACTAGCCAGATAAAAGATAGTTGGCGATGGCTTGGAGCGATTGTTAGTGAGCTGTCTTGTAAGCCCACTTGGAATAATCTTGATGAGGTGATTAATGAGATGGTTGATGAGGCTAATGATTTGGTAAGCGTCAGCCTGTCAGGCATCAAGGACGCTTCTCCTAATTCGGATTATCGTATCACAGGACTAAAAGTCGCTCGTGAGCCACGTCGCTATTCAGGACGAACGGTGTTACGCTCGCCCATCTCTATTCATGAGCCCATGCAGCCTAAAGATGTTGACAGTGGACTGACTTTTTCAATGGAGGGATATGTGGGAGATAAGACCGACCCAAGCCTTATTGCCTTTGCATGGAGTGCTGGTTGGAACTCGCCACAAGCGTGGAACAAATACCAAGACAAAGTAGGTGGACGCTTAAAAGGTGGCGATGTTGGCGTACGTTTGTTTGATAATCTGCCAAAAAGTGAGGGTGTTTTTGATAAGATCGCGGTAAGCAATGCCATAACGACCAGTATTTTTGATGGTCGTGCCTTGGTGGTACCTGTACATCAGCTCTTTGCATCACCCATGGTCAGTCGCAGTCCTGTGGTGGCAAATCAAATTAAACGTGCCACTTGGATGATTGGTACTGATGATGCACATCGTTGGATGGTTAAAAGCGAGGATAAACTCACGCTTACTCAGCAAGGTGTAGAGATTACCCTGCCTGTACAAATTGTGGATTATTTGGCAGAAGGATGTATCGGTTACCCTGATGGATTGGTGCCATTCATGGTTGGCATACCAACCAGCGTGAAAAAAGCAGAAAGCAGCACTCCTGTCTATGTACCAAGCTATCAAATCAGCATGAATAAACTGACAGCCATTAACAAAACCAATATATTCACGCCAAAAGCGGGTTTTAATAACACGCCTTTTGCCAACACAGCAACCAGTCAAGAAATGGGGATGTAAATGAGTGTTCGTGAGATTCCTAATGTACCATCATTTTTAGGTGGACTTTCCTTTGAATGGTGGTCACTGATTTTTATGACCGTGCAGACATTGATCATCTTTTTGGGGCTTGTGATTACCGCAGCGTTGATGATTGTCTATGAACGGCGTATGTTGGCACTGTGGCAAGACCGTTATGGCCCTAACCGTGTCGGCTGGCAGGGGTCATTACAGTTGGTTGCTGATATGCTAAAAATCTTTTTTAAAGAAGACTGGACACCTGTTTTTGCTGATAAACGTTTGTTCACCCTTGCCCCAGCCATTGCCATGTTTACGGCACTGGCAAGTTTTGCCATCATTCCTTTAAGCCCAACGCTAGGGGCGGCGGATTGGAACGTGGGTTTGCTATTTTTCTTTGCCATGGCGGGTCTGGCGGTCTATGCGGTGATGTTTGGCGGTTGGGCGTCTGCCAACAAATTCTCACTGCTTGGAGGGCTGCGTAGTGCTGCCCAAACCATCAGTTATGAAGTCTTTTTGGGCTTGTCGCTGATGGGCGTGGTGGCGATGGCAGGGTCGTTTAATTTGCGAGACATTGTGATGTCGCAAACAGACGTTTGGAATGTGATTCCGCAGTTTTTTGGCTTTTTGTGCTTTGTGGTGGCAGGGGTTGCTGTTACGCACCGCCACCCCTTTGACCAACCAGAAGCCGAGCAAGAGCTTGCCGAAGGTTATCATGTGGAATATTCAGGCATGAAATTTGGTATGTTCTTTATTGGCGAATACGTCAATGTGGTGCTGATTTCGGCACTGATGACCTGCTTGTTTTTTGGTGGCTGGCTTGCGCCGTTTAATTTAGACATTCCGTTTATTCCCCCTGTGTTTTGGTTTTTGATTAAGACCTTGTTTTTTATGACGTTATTTGTCTTGGCTCGTGGTTCGCTCATGCGTCCACGTTATGACCAAGTGATGAATTTTGGCTGGAAAGTGTGTTTGCCTGTTACCTTGATTAACCTGCTAGTGACAGCATTTGTGATTTTGATGGTGGCTTAAATGTTTGCAACTTTGAAAAATACGGCGGTGGGCATTTTTACCATTGTACGTTCTATGTGGATGGTTAATTCGCACGCCACTCGTCCTAGAGATACGATTTTGTACCCAGAGCAACCTGTGCCTGTACCGCCACGTTTTCGTGGTCGTATTATCCTAACACGCGATCCCGATGGCGATGAACGCTGTGTGGCGTGTAACTTGTGTGCAGTGGCATGTCCTGTAGGCTGTATCAGTTTGCAAAAAGCAGAGCGTGAAGATGGGCGTTGGTATCCTGAGTTTTTTCGCATTAATTTTAGCCGCTGTGTGTTTTGTGGTATGTGTGAAGAAGCTTGTCCAACCACTGCCATTCAGCTTACTCCTGATTTTGAGCTTGGCGAATACCGCCGTCAAGATTTGGTGTACGAAAAGGAGCATCTACTCATCAGTGGTACAGGTAAGTACCCTGACTATAATTATTATCGAGTGACAGGCATGGCTACCCGAGACAATCCTAAAGGTTCGCATGAACATGAAGCTGCACCCATTGATGTACGGAGTTTATTGCCATGATAAATGTATTAAATGCCATGTTGGGCAATGGCGATTTGGTGGGTTTTTATGCATTGTCTTTAGTCGCGATTTGGGCAAGTTTGCGAGTGGTTACCCAAGCCAATCCTGTCCATGCCATCTTGTCCATGATAGTCAGCTTGCTTGCCGTGGCAGGAATTTTCTTTGTCATTGGGGCACCTTTTGCCGGTGTGCTTGAAATGATTGTTTATGCAGGAGCGATTTTGGTGCTGTTTGTGTTTGTCATCATGATGCTAAATCTTGGTACAGACACGACTGAAGAGCGGACATGGCTGACAGCAAACGCTTGGGCAATGCCGATTTGTTTGACGTTCATCATTGGCGGTGTTTTATTGGGATTTTTGACGGCTGATGATGAAGTGATGCTACGCAGTCAAGACATTGCCATTAAAGAAGTGGGTATCAGCTTATACACTAAATATGTGCTGTTGGTGGAGGTTGCAGCATTTTTATTGTTAGGAGCACTTGTTGTTGCTTATCATTTGGGTAAGCGTGCTTTGGATGATGAAAACGTTAGCCACAGCCAAGAACATCCCGATGAGTTGATAAACTTGACTGCTCAGGATGTTAATCGTAACACATCCGGTGTTCAGCCCGCTGATAAAGGAGTGAGTTCATGACGATGATATTAGCGGCGGCCACATCACTTACTGTGCAGGCTGCAGATGGTATGGCAAACCTTGGTATCCCCGCTCATCATGCTTTAGTGGTTTCGGCGATTTTATTTGTCATCGGTTTGGCAGGTGTGATGGCAAGACGTAATGTGTTATTTATGCTGATGAGCCTTGAAATTATGATGAATGCTGCTGCCCTTGCCTTTGTGGTGGGAGGTAATATTTGGGGTAAGGCAGATGGACAGGTAATGTTTATCTTTATTTTAACCTTGGCAGCAGCAGAAGCAGCGATTGGACTTGCAATATTGTTACAATTTTACCATCGGTTTAAAAGCCTTGATGTTAATCATGCCAATAAATTAAAGGGGTAAGGCAGTATGAATCTATTAGCATTGACCTTTATTTTCCCTTTGATTGGCTTTTTGGTCTTAGCCACAGGGCGAGATAGAATCTCTGAAAAAGTCGCCACCTTCATCGGCGTGGGTGTCATGGCATTATCAGCATTAACCACTCTCATGGTAGGTGTCATGTATTTGACCGGTGGCGGTGATAAGACAGTTTTTGTGACATTGTGGACATGGTTGTCGGTGGGTGATTTTGCTCCTAAATTTGGCTTAGCTTTGGATGGGTTGTCTTTAACAATGACTGCCATCATCACAGGTGTTGGCTTTTTGATTCACCTATTTGCCAGTTGGTACATGAGGGGCGAAACGGGATTTGTTAGATTTTTTAGTTATCTAAACCTATTTGTTGCCAGCATGTTGTTGCTTGTGCAAGCTGACAACCTGTTGCTCATGTACTTAGGTTGGGAGGGTGTGGGTATTTGCTCATACTTACTGATTGGTTTTTATTATCAAAATCGTGCTAACGGCCGTGCAGCGATAAAGGCATTTACCGTCACTCGCGTGGGCGATGTGTTTTTGGCGATAGGTCTGTTTTTATTGTTCCGAGAATTCGGCACATTAGACATTCATAACATCATCATCAAGGCTCCAGAAGTCTTTACGGTTAATAATCCTGTTATGGTGCTCACTGCTTTGATGCTCGTAGGAGGTGCCTTTGGTAAATCTGCTCAAATCCCGCTACATACTTGGCTTGCTGATGCAATGGCAGGTCCTACTCCTGTCTCGGCACTGATTCACGCTGCCACGATGGTAACAGCAGGGGTATACTTGATAGCTCGTATGCATCCTATATTTATGCTGACACCTGACGTACTGCTATATGTGGTAGGTGGTGTGGGTGCGTTATCCATGCTGGTTGCTGGATTTTGTGCATTGGCTCAGACCGACATTAAACGTGTGCTTGCTTACTCTACCATGAGTCAGCTCGGCTATATGTTCATCGCACTGGGTGTTGGAGCATGGCAAGTGGCAATTTTCCATTTGATGACACACGCTTTTTTTAAAGCCTTATTGTTCTTAGCGTCAGGCGCAGTGATTATCTCAACGCACCATGAGCAAAACATCTTTAAGATGGGCGGACTTCGCAAAAAAATCCCACTGGTTTTTTGGTCATTTGTGGTCGGCGGTGGGGCTTTGGTTGCTTTACCATTTATCACGGTCGGCTTTTATTCTAAAGAAGCGATTTTGTGGGAGAGTTATGCCACAGGACACATGAGTCTATTTTGGGCGGGTGTGTTTGGAGCATTTTTGACTTCCATCTACACCTTCCGCTTAATTTACTTGGTGTTTTTTGGGCAAGAAAAAACCCATGCCGAACCTTTATCTGGTATCAGCTACGCACTACCATTGATGGTTTTGCTTGTCTTATCTACAGGATTGGGTGCTTTGATTCATCCTCCTTTGATGAATGTTCTGCCTGCAAGCATGGGTAGCACCTTAACAGAGGGTAAACATACGGCTGAAATTATCGCCATCAGCATCACCGCATTTGGTTTGGCATTGGCGTACTTTTTATACGTCATGAATAAAGGCAAGCTTTTAGAAGCATGGGCAAATTCTGCCTTTGGCGGAGCTTGTATCTATTGGTGTTATCACGGACTGGGGTTTGATGCGTTGTATGACATCGTGTTCGTTAAGCCGTTTTTGGCAGTATGCCGATTACTCAAAAGAGACCCTGTGGATAAACTTTGGAATATTTTGCCATGCTTAGCCAGCATGAGCAATCGATTAATCGCCAAAACCCAAACAGGGCGATTGGGGTCACATGCCATCAGCTTTGGTGTGGGACTTGCGGTGATTTTGGTGTTGGCAATGATGATGGTGGTATAAGATGATAGAACAAAATTGGCTTTTGCCGACATTGATTGCCATTCCGTTTGTGGCAGGATTTTTGTGTTGGTTGATTGAAAAAGTAAATGACAAATTACCACGTTGGATAGCATTGATTGGTATGTTGGCTACCTTTGGCGTAAGCTTGACTCTTTGGCAACAAGGGAATTTCCAAAGTCTTGTGGTAACCGATGGAGCAGTGGATAAAAATGCTCTGCCTTGGACGGCAGAATTTGTTGTGCCTTGGATTTCGTCTTTGGGTATAAATTTCCATTTAGCATTAGACGGTTTGTCCTTGCTCATGGTGGTTTTAACGACATTTTTGGGCGTGATGGCAGTTGGCTGCTCATGGGGCGAGATTACTCGTCGAGTGGGATTTTTTCACCTTAATTTGCTATGGTCATTGGGTGGGGTGATTGGTGTCTTTTTGGCGATTGATTTATTTTTATTCTTTTTCTTTTGGGAGCTCATGCTACTTCCAATTTATTTCTTGATTGCTCTGTGGGGGCATAATGCCACGGGCGGTAAGAGTAAAGAATATGCTGCTACGAAGTTTTTTATTTATACTCAAGCCTCTGGACTAATCATGCTTTTGGGTATTTTCATGTTGGTCATCATTCATTTTAGCCAAACAGGGATATTAAGTTTTGCTTATCATGACTTGTTGGGGCTAAATTTGGGGCAGTGGGAATACATCATCATGTTGTGTTTTTTCATTGGTTTTGCCGTGAAACTCCCTGTATTTCCCCTGCATGGCTGGTTGCCTGATGCTCACGCTCAAGCCCCAACAGCAGGTTCGGTGGACTTGGCGGGGATTTTGATTAAGACCGCCGCGTTTGGGCTTTTGCGTTTTGTACTGCCTTTGTTCCCTAATGCTTCTGCTGAATTTGCTCCTGTGGCAATCATTTTGGGTGCGATTGGAATTTTTTATGGGGCATTCTTGGCATTTGCTCAAACGGACATTAAGCGTCTTTTGGCGTATACCAGTATTTCACACATGGGATTTGTTTTGCTTGCTATTTATGCAGGTAACATCGTCTCGTTGCAAGGTCTGATGGTACAAATGATTGCTCATGGTCTTTGTAGTGCAGGACTCTTTATCATGGCAGGACAGTTGTATGAACGCTTACATACGCGTGATCTGACAGTCATGGGCGGGATGTGGGGACAATTTCGTTATTTTGCCCCTTTACTTATGTTCTTTTGTGCAGCATTACTTGGCATTCCTGGAACGGGAAACTTCATCGGCGAGATTCTCATTTTAATAGGGTCGTTTGAGCAGTATCCTGTCATTGTTGTGTTTGCTACGGTCAGCCTTGTGTTTGGCGGATTGTATTCCTTGATTTTGATTTATCAAGTGTTATTTGGTAAAAACAAAGCTCAAGAACTTGCCGATACCAATGGCGGCAGGCTTAGAGATTTGGGTAAGCGTGAAATTAGCCTATTGGTGACTTTGGCGACAGGACTGCTTTGGCTTGGACTTTATCCTCAGCCTGTGTTAAATGTCTCAAATGCAGCGATGAGTTTTGTGGCGGCATCTTACACACATGGCGTTCATCCTGTACAAAAACCTTTGCCAGATGCTGTGATTAAACGTCTAAGCGAGAAGAGCGTAAATACAGATGTGTCAAGTCAAGCAAATGATGGAGGTGAGGCTGAGCCTTTCGCCCATCTGATTGAGCAAGCAGGAGAACACTAATGCAACATTCATTCATGGAATTATTGTCATTGTTTGCTCCGATGGTGGTCGTGGCAGTCACAGCATTGGTGGTTATGGTTGCCATTGCACTAAAACGCTCGCATTTTTGGTCGGCAACGCTAAGCGTGATAGGGCTCAATCTTGCTTTATTGCTACTGGGCTTGCAAGCTTTTGGTGTTTGGGTGGTGAGTGATTTTACCCATCCTTTGTTTGCCATCGATGGCTTTGCCCAATTTAATATGGCAATCGTACTCATCACAGCATTAGGGTCATGCACACTTACTTATGGCTATCTTGATACCCTAAAAGATAATAAAGATGAGCTGTATTTACTTATGCTCATTGCTACGCTTGGGGCAATGTTGATGACATCTGCCACACACTTGGCATCGTTTTTTATATCGCTTGAGCTCTTATCTGTGCCAATGTATGGCATGCTTGCTTATACATTCCTACGGTCACGTTCGTTGGAATCCGGCCTAAAATATCTGATTTTGTCTGCTACAGCATCTGCCACGTTACTGATGGGCATGGCGTTTATTTTTGCTGACACTGGAGAGTTGGGCTTTTATGAGCTGTATGAAGTGCTGATGAATCTACCGTCGTTGTCACCATTGTTGGTGGTTGGTGCGGTAATGATGCTTGTGGCAGTTGCATTTAAACTCTCTGCTGCACCTTTTCATTCGTGGGTATCTGATGTTTATGAAGGTGCTCCCGCCCCCATCTCAGCGTTCTTGGCGAGTGTCAGTAAAGTGGCAATGATGACACTTGCCATTCGCTTTTTCACCACCAGTGCCGTACCATTATTACCATCCTTTGAGTTGGCACTCATTGCAATTGTTATCTTATCAGTACTGTTAGGTAATGTGCTTGCCATTGGTCAGACTAACCTAAAACGATTATTTGCCTACTCATCGGTGGCACATATGGGCTATGTGCTTATCGTATTGTTGTCAGTGGGCAAGGGTAGTACAGGCATCATCAGCGTGTATATGGCGGTTTACGCTTTAACCAGTTTGGGGGCATTTGGGGTCATTACCCTAATGTCTAGCCCTTATAAGGAGCGTGGACACACTTCAGTCAGCGGCGAGGCGGACGATGTCAGGTTCTATCAAGGGCTATTTTGGAGGCGTCCTGTTCTTACGGCAGTATTGACCATCATGTTATTGTCTATGGCGGGCATTCCTTTAACGGCAGGTTTTATCACAAAGATTAATGTGATTTTTGCGGCAGTACAAGGCATGCAGTTTTTGCTAGCAGGTATGATTATCCTAGGCAGTGCCATCGGTTTGTATTATTATCTAAGAGTGCTGGTTGGTTTATACCAAAAGCCTAAAGTCAATCTAGAATTTGATGCCCACGGACAATGGGGTATTAAGGCAGGCGGTGTCATGCTTTTGCTGGTCACAGGTCTGATATTGTTCTTTGGGATATTGCCAGATGGGTTACTAAAATTGGCACAATTTGCAACAATTGGCTAAAAATAGAACAAGCATAAACAAAAGTTTGTGCTTGTTTTTTTATGCTAATGTTTTACAATAAGGCAAATTTTAAACGAGTAGCGTCATGTCTGATCAAAACGCCATACCCATTACCGTGCTATCCAAAACTGTCATCACGTCCAAGCTATTTAGTTTTATCACCACTCGCCCTAGTGGTTTTCGCTTTGAAGCGGGGCAGTTTGTTCGTTTGGGACTGTCTGTGGATGAGCTTATTATTAATAAAGACAAGGCGAAAATCGCCATCAGCCCTCGTATTTTTCGGGCGTATTCGGTGGTGTCTAGCCCTTATGATGAGCATCTGGAGTTTTTTTCGGTGGTGGTGCCTGATGGAGCGTTTACCAGCCAATTACAACATTTGGTGGTGGGTGATACGCTATATCTAAACCCTGAGCCTTTCGGTTTTTTGACACTCGCCCGTTATCAAGAGCCAAGCCCATCCAATTTGTGGCTGCTTGCCACAGGCACAGGGCTTGCACCATTTTTGTCTATTTTACAAGACCTTAGCACTTGGGAAAATTACCAAAATATCGTATTAGCATACAGTGTTCGCACAGTATCAGAACTTGCTTTTTTGGATAAAATTCACAGTCTGCAAGAGGCTTTTGGTGGCTTGGTGGATAATCCTGCCCAACTTCACTTCATTCCCATTGTGACCCGTGAAAAACTCAATAATGCCTTACACGATCGTTTGCCCCTGCTGATAAAGGATGGCAGGCTAGAAAAGGCGGTGAATCTTAGTCTACATCCTGATTCATCACATGTCATGCTCTGTGGTAATCCCCAAATGGTCAATGATACCAAAGACGCCCTAAAAGAACAAGGGCTGACCATGAACCGTCGTGGTGTGGGCAATATTGCGGTGGAGAATTACTGGTAATTTTGCTTGCCATCTAAGTATAAATCAAGGATGAATCACGTGTCTCTTATATAGGTATATGGGAAGTTTGCTTGGGAGGTATGGCTGTTTTACGTCACAATTTATAGTTTGGTCATCGCACCATTGTGTGATTTTGGTGGGTATGACCCTTGGTTTGAGTTTTTAGGAAAGAATATGTCAAACACAAAGAAAACCGCTTTGCTAGTGGTGGATGTTCAAAATGGCTTCGTTGATGGCAACTTAGCGGTTGCAGATTCAGAAAAAATCATACCAATCATCAATGAGTTGATTCAAAAATTTGATAATGTTATCTTGACACAAGATTATCATCCGGCTGACCATGTCTCTTTTTACCAAAACCATGAAAACAAACGCCCTTTTGACACCATAGAGTTGTCCTACGGCACTCAGGTGCTTTGGAATGCTCATTGTGTACAAGGTACGCCAGATGCACAGTTTTGTAAGGCATTGCAGGCTGATAAAGCTCAGCTTATTATTCGTAAAGGTTTTCATAAAGACATAGACAGTTACTCAGCATTTGTCGAGGCTGATAGAAAAACGATGACAGGACTGACAGGCTACCTGCGTGAACGTGATATTATTCATGTTTATGTCGTGGGAATTGCCACGGATTTTTGTGTGGCATGGACAGCCATCGATGCCGCCAAACTTGGCTTTGATTGCACCGTCATCATGGATGCCACCGCTCCGATTGATGTTAATGGTTCGCTCGAACACGCCATAACAGACATGGCGGAGGCAGGCGTCACATTCATCAACTCTGGTGAATTATTAGGTGCTTTATCCAAATAGTACTTTGATATCGTAAAGCTCGCCGATGAAATTGATATTTTTCAATAATTTATAAAAAAATTCATAAAATTTTTAAAAAATACTTGCCAAATTTTAAAAGTGGTATATAATACGCCACATCAAGTCAATACTTGACTAATCTGGGGACGTGGCGAAATTGGTAGACGCACTGGATTTAGGTTCCAGCGGGGCGACCCGTGAGAGTTCGAGTCTCTCCGTCCCCACCATGTTTTTAAAACCTGCTGTCAAAGGCGGGTTTTTTGTTATGTCATTTTTAAACAAAATTTGTCCATGCACACTGTTTTAAAACTTTAAGACATGTGGCGTGGATAAATTTTAAAGTCACTGGTTGATCAGGTCATCATCAACCAAATTCGCCGCACAGAAGATAAGACTGAGGCGAGCAAATCATCTCTTGATTAACACCAAAAGTTGGTCAAATAAAAATGAGTCAAAGAAAAAGTACCATCATGACTGTTCAAACCTTTAACCCAAAAAAACCTACCAGTCCAAACCCAACAGAGGTTGGTTATCACCATCAAGCCAATCATAATCAAAACCGTACCATCGACCAAAGTGCTAATTTACACAACACAAATCTGCAAAACTCAACTCTTATGCAGATTAGCGAACCGATGTCTAAAATTGATGAGGTGCTGGGCGACAGTGATATTAAAACACCTAAAATCGGCTTTGTCTCGCTTGGTTGTCCAAAGGCACTGGTAGATAGTGAGCGTATCATCACCGAGCTTACTCGTGAAGGCTATCAAGTGGCAAGCGACTATGATGGAGCGGATTTGGTTGTGGTAAATACTTGTGGATTTATTGAAAGTGCGGTGCAGGAAAGCCTTGATGCTATTGGGGAGGCTGTGACCAAAAATGGCAAGGTTATTGTCACAGGTTGTCTTGGTAAAGATGCCGAAAAAATCCGCACCATGCACCCAAAGGTGCTTGCCGTAACAGGAGCACACGCTTATCATGATGTCATCAGTGCTGTGACTCATCATGTGCCAAAACCTGCCAAATCAAAAACTTATGACCCAAAAATCGATCTAATCAATGATGCGGGTATTAAGCTGACTCCTGCCCACTATGCCTATCTAAAAATCAGCGAAGGTTGTAATCATCGCTGCACGTTTTGTATTATCCCATCTTTGCGGGGTGATTTGGTATCTCGCACCATTGATGATGTGCTAAAAGAAGCCACCGCTCTAAAAAATGCAGGTGTCAAGGAGCTGCTCATCATCAGTCAAGATACATCTGCTTATGGTGTGGACTTGAAGTACAAAATGGCATTTTGGCAAGGCGAACCGATTAAGACCAAATTTTTTGATATGTGCCAAGCTCTTGCCAAACTTGGGATTTGGGTGCGTCTGCACTATGTCTATCCTTATCCGCATGTAGATGATGTGGTGCAAATCATGGCAAATAGCTTTGCCAAATTTGGTGGACAAGGTGGATTGCTTCCTTATCTAGACATTCCTTTTCAGCATGCAAGCCCAAGCGTATTAAAGGCGATGAAACGCCCCGCCCATAGCGAAAACGTACTAGAACGCCTTGCCAGGTGGCGTGAAATTTGCTCAGATATCGTGGTGCGTTCTACTTTTGTGGTGGGCTTTCCAGGAGAGACAGAAGAAGATTTTGAATACTTGCTTGACTGGTTAAAACAGGCACGCCTTGACCGTGTGGGCTGTTTTACCTATTCAGAAGTGGATGGGGCGGTCGCTAATGACTTGCCAAATCCTGTGCCAGAGCATATCAAGCAAGAGCGTTATGAGCGTTTTATGGCTGTTGCCCAAGCCATCAGTGAGCAAAAACTACAAGAAAAAGTTGGCAGAACCATGACGGTACTGGTGGATGAGATTGACGCTGAAGAAGGCATTGCCATTTGTCGTAGTCTTGCTGATGGTCCCGAGATTGATGGCCATGTTTATGTGGACGAGATTGACGAGAGTGTCAAGGTGGGGCAATTTTTGACCGTGACCATTGATGAAGCAAGCGAATATGATTTGTTTGCCAGTTTTGCCATGATGGGCAAATAATGCTTCATTAAATGCTAATAAAGACTTGGTATCATCCAAGTCTTTTTGTTTTGGCTTTTGCCAAAAATTTTGGCGATTTTATCCTTGCCCCCTATATTTTTTTGTTAATTTTTAGTAAAATTCGGTTTTACCAATAAGCGATGATTGTCATGACTAAATTTATTTTTGTAACAGGTGGGGTGGTCTCTTCTTTGGGTAAGGGTATTGCCGCTGCTTCTTTGGCATCTGTATTAGAGGCTCGTGGTCTAAAAGTTACCATGACTAAGATGGACCCTTATATTAACGTTGATCCTGGTACGATGAGTCCGTTTGAGCATGGCGAGGTGTTCGTTACCGAAGATGGAGCGGAGACCGATCTTGATTTGGGTTATTATGAACGTTTTTTGAGACATTCAAAAATGTCCAAGGCGAATAATTTTACGTCAGGGCGTATTTATCAGACAGTGCTTGCCAAAGAGCGTCGTGGCGATTATCTGGGTAAGACGGTTCAGGTCGTGCCTCACATCACCGATGAGATTCAAAGTCGTATTCTTGCCTCGGGTGAGGGTTATGATGTGGCCATGATTGAGATTGGCGGTACGGTGGGTGATATTGAGAGCTTGCCATTTATGGAGGCGGTGCGTCAGCTGATGGTGAAACTGGGACGCGAGAACACCATGCTCATGCACCTAACCTTGTTGCCTTATATTTCTTCTGCTAGCGAACTCAAAACCAAGCCCACTCAGCATTCTGTCAAAGAGCTGCTCTCCATTGGGATTCAGCCTGACATCTTGGTGTGTCGCACCGAGCATGACGTAGATGAAGACACTCGCCGTAAAATTGCCATGTTTACCAACGTCCCTGCTCGTGCGGTAGCGGTATGTAAGGATGCACGCAGCATTTATGAAATCCCAAGAACGTTCTATGAGCAAGACCTTGATGATTTGGTTTGTGAAAGATTTGGCTTTGATGTGCCAGAAGCGGATTTGTCTGACTGGGATACAGTGATAGACGGTCTATTTGGAGCGACAGGTGAGCTGACTGTGGCAATGGTCGGTAAATATGTGGAGTTGCCAGATGCTTACAAATCGGTCAATGAGGCACTATTACATGCAGGCATTCATAACAAAGTCAAGGTTAAAATTCACTATATTGATGCTGAAAAATTAGAAACCCAAGACGAACTGCTGGATGAGTTAAAAGGCTGTGATGCTCTATTGGTTCCTGGCGGATTTGGCGAGCGCGGTACAGCGGGTAAGATGAAAGCCATTGGCTATGCTCGTGAAAACAACGTGCCGTTTTTAGGTATTTGTTTGGGCATGCAACTTGCGGTGATTGAGTTTGCCCGTAATGTACTTGGACTCGATGCCAACTCTACCGAGTTTGATCGCAAAACTGCCGAGCCAATCATCGGTCTGATTACCGAATGGTTTGATGAAAAGGGTGATTTGCAAGTGCGTACGCTAGACAGCGACCTTGGTGGGACCATGCGTTTAGGGGCACAAGAGGCCCATCTTGTTGCGGGCAGTCAGCTCGCTAAAATTTATGGGCAAACCACCATTACTGAGCGTCATCGTCATCGTTATGAGATGAATGGTCGCTATGTGGAATCTCTTGAGGGTGCAGGCATGAAAATCTCAGGTTACTCTGCCAAACAGCACCTTGTGGAGTCGGTGGAGCTAGATGGTCATCCTTGGTTTGTGGCGGTGCAATACCATCCTGAATTTACAAGCTCGCCCCGTGGGGGACATCCACTGTTTAATAGCTTTATCGCGGCAGCAAAGGCGAGGTTGGCTTAATCGGCTAAAAGGAGAAAGGCTTTTATGCTTTTCTCTTTTTTGATTGGTTGGAAAAATGATTGGGCGATTTTTAAATCTGATAAATATTCATTAAATGAGCAAAGGCATTTTATGAAAACACCCTTAATAGCGACAATATTGATGATGGCGATTGCTGCACCATCTTTGGCATTGGCAAAGACAGTAGATAGCCCCAAAGGGTTTAAAGCCAACACCAAAGGC
Organism: Moraxella sp.; assembly: GCA_041802645.1. Taxonomy (GTDB): domain Bacteria; phylum Pseudomonadota; class Gammaproteobacteria; order Pseudomonadales; family Moraxellaceae; genus Moraxella. The sequence goes on from JBHCHC010000164.1 coordinate 16,976, forward strand.
TATCCCATACAAGCGATCATTGACCAATGGGGGTCACCGACAAATATGCGTGGTAACTGGCATCAATGGCGCAGCTGTCATAAAATAGATGACATCAGCAGCCAATATCATGGCAATGGTGCATGGAAATCTGTGCAAAATCAAATCTGCTGTGTGCAGTCCTTCAAAACAGATAAGCAAGGCGTCATCAATAATTATAGAATTGGTGCTTATACAAAAACGGCAAGTGGCTTATTTAGTCGTGATGTAGAAGATGCTTATTGTTTTTCTGATTTAAACTATCATCAAATCCATCAAAATTATCAAAAGAAGTAATTAACCATGAATAATGCACAATCTCATATCCAATTAAACAACATTAGCATCGGTAATGATTTGCCCTTTGTATTGTTTGGTGGTATGAATGTTTTGGAAAGCCGCGAATTAGCCTTTGAAATTGCCGAAAGCTACATTGACATTTGCAATAGGTTAGATATTGGCTATGTGTTTAAGGCAAGTTTTGATAAAGCCAATCGCTCAAGCCTGTATTCTTTTCGTGGGCCCAGTCTGGATACAGGGCTAACATGGCTCAATGACATCAAAGAAAAGTACGGTGTGCCAATCATCACGGATGTGCATGAGCCTTATCAAGCTTCTCCTGTGGCAAAAGTGGCAGATGTGTTGCAGATTCCAGCCTTTCTCAGTCGTCAGACGGACTTGGTGAGTGCCATTGCACGTACGGGGGCGATTATCAACGTCAAAAAAGCCCAATTTCTTGCTCCTCATGAAATGCGACACATCATCAATAAATGCTTAGAAGCAGGCAACGATAAGGTCATTTTGTGTGAGCGTGGCTCAGCATTTGGTTATAACAATCTTGTTGTAGACATGCTTGGTTTTGACACCATGAAAGCGATGAACGTACCCGTATTTTTTGATGTGACGCACGCCTTGCAAGAGCCAGGCGGTCGAGCTGACAGTGCAGGAGGTCGCCGCCATCAGATTACAACTTTGGCTCGGGCAGGCATGGCGACGGGGTTGGCAGGGTTATTTTTAGAAGCTCATCCCGACCCTGACAAGGCAAAATGTGATGGACCTTGTGCTTTGAGGTTGTCTCAGCTTGAACCGTTTTTGCGTCAATTAAAAGAATTGGATACTTTGGTAAAAGGTTTTGAGGCATTGGATACGCATTGATTTTGATGATAATCTCATGTGTCACAGCATCTGCATTTAAAACGCATGGCAAGTATTCATCTGCTTAAGAGTATGATAGGCATATGTATCCCCTTAAAAAAATATGGCGAGACTAAATAAATCTAATGATGGGTTGATTTGCTTTCATGAATGTTGAAATTAAAAACTCTATTGTCTAAGAGGGTATTAAAGATGAAAAAACCTTTATGCTTTGTCATGACAATGATGCTATTCGCGATGAGTACATCAAGTCATGCTAATACTCAAAAGCAAGCACAAATAAATGAGGCTTTAACTAAAATCTTGTCTTTGATAGATGGCGAAGAGCAGATGAACCTAAAAGCAGCTGCTGAAATATTTGATGAGCCCGATTTGTACAGAAAAACACTATTTGAGCAATTGCCCAACTCTCCTGCCTTGACGGCTTATTACCGTTTTCAGAATAAAGACAATTCTTTAGAATCGGTGCATTATCAAATAAGCCTAGATATGTCAAAAGGTTATGGTGCAGCAAGCAGTTCAGTGGAATTTGAGTTTAAGGATGGGTATTGTCCAACACCTGACGACTATGAAAGAGTGGTAGGCACCAAGGCAATGACAACACAACTTCCCAATTCACCTGATTTAATCACAGGGCGTGGTAGTAGTTATACCGCCCACTTTATAACAACCAAGAAAGACAAATCCCTGATGATGGTAGGCTGCCGAGTGATGACTTATAGCGATGTGAAATTATCTTAGTTTTGATTTAACCTTGCTCAAAGATATGCTACAATAAGTGTGTTTTGGAGCTTATGCCATTTTGTAACTGCTTAAATTTAAGGATTATGTATGTACGCTGAAAACACCGATAGTGCCATTGAAATCAAAGACATCGTGGCTCGTGAGATTTTGGATTCTCGTGGCAACCCAACCATTGAGGCAGACGTTATTTTGGCGAATGGAGTGATGGGTCGTGCCGCAGCACCAAGTGGAGCATCTACAGGATCTCGTGAAGCTTTGGAGCTACGTGATGGCGATAAGTCTCGTTATTTGGGCAAAGGAGTTAAAAAGGCGGTCGCCAATGTCAACAGCCAAATCCGCTCGGCTTTGTTGGATAAAGATGTTACTGCCCAAAGCGACTTGGATAAAATTTTAATTGATTTAGATGGTACAGAAAATAAGGCTAATTTGGGGGCAAATGCCACTTTGGCAGTTTCGCTTGCCATTGCTAAGGCAGCAGCACTGTCGCAAAGCCTGCCACTACATCAGTACATCGCCAACTTACGTGGACAGACCAGCTTGTCCATGCCCGTACCAATGATGAATATCCTAAACGGTGGTGCACACGCTGATAATACTGTAGATATTCAGGAGTTTATGATTGAGCCTGTTGGTTTCACGTCATTTTCTGAGAGTTTGCGTGCAGGTACAGAGATTTTCCATAGCTTAAAGTCAGTATTAAAGGCACAGAGGCTAAATACTGCTGTAGGTGATGAGGGCGGTTTTGCTCCCAATCTACGCTCTAATGAAGAGGCGATTACTGTCATCATGCAAGCCATTGAGCAAGTAGGTTACAAGGCAGGACAGGATATTTATTTGGCACTAGATTGTGCATCTAGTGAATTTTATAAAAATGGTCAATATGTATTAGCAGGTGAGGGTAAGTCTTACGACAGCCAAGGATTTTCAGACTACTTGGCAGGTCTGTGCCGTCAGTATCCGATTATCTCTATTGAAGACGGTCTTGATGAGAGCGATTGGGATGGCTGGGCGTATTTAACCCGTCAATTGGGCGATAAAGTCCAACTTGTGGGTGATGATTTATTTGTGACCAATCCTAAGATTTTGCAAGAGGGTATTGATAAACATATTGCTAATGCCATTTTGATTAAATTTAACCAAATCGGCACTTTAACTGAAACCTTAGATGCCATCTATCTTGCTAAACAAAATGGCTATGCGACCGTCATCAGTCATCGCTCAGGTGAAACCGAAGACAGTACCATTGCTGATTTGGCAGTTGGTACCGCCGCAGGACAGATCAAAACAGGATCGCTGTGTCGTTCTGACCGTGTCGCCAAATACAACCAGTTATTACGCATTGAGCAGATGGTGACTGCAAGTTTCCGCGGACGTGCTGAATTCATTGGACTGCGTGATTAAGATGGTGGGCAAAAAAACTGATGAGATGACATCATCAGACTCGCAAGCACACACAAAAAAAGTAGGCGTTGCTTTTTCGCCTACTTTTTTAGGTTATTTTATATTGATAATGATAGGGGTAATGGTTCTGTTGGGTTTGCAACATCAGTATTGGTATGGTGAATTTGGTCGCCATGAATTTAATAAGCTAAAAGATGAATTGGCAACACAGCAAAGAATAAATGCCACCCAACAGCTTACGAATGATACCTTACGTGCCGATGTGCGTGATTTAAAATCAGGATTCAGTGCCATTGAAGAACATGCCCGTCTTGATTTAGGTTTAATCAAATCAGGTGAGACCTTTGTAGAGCTATCTGCTACACCCATCATCAGCAATAGAGAAATTCCTGAGGGTGTGGACAGTATGGCTGCCACAGAGCCTGTGGATGGTCTCATTGACGACAACATGGGCAATAACGCCTTTACTGATGTTGGCAGCGATACAGGTGAAGAGTAGCAGTATGAGCCATCAGCCTGATACGCGTTATGATGATCTGCCTGTTCATGCTTTGATTGTCTCGGCAGGACGGGGCAGTCGCTTTGGGACGGATATTCCTAAGCAGTATTTAAACGTGGCGGGTCGAACCGTGTTAGAACATAGCGTAGCATGTTTAAATACCTCCAAAATCACTGACTTGACTTTGGTGGTTGCTAAAGATGATGGAACGGTGTCATCATTGCCTTTTGACTTTGATGAACCCATACATCTAACTTGTGGTGGAGCGGAGCGTTTTTTATCGGTGAAGGCGGGCGTGGATAGCATCGGTCAGCGAGTCACCTCGGATGTTTGGGTGCTCATTCATGATGCTGCCAGACCGTGCTTACCCAAAGAGGATGTCAATCGTCTGATTGGAGCGGCACATCAATTACAAAAACAAAGCCTTACACACACTCCCTCTGTGGGAGCAGTTGGGGCGATTCTTGCCACACCCGTGGTAGATACACTAAAACTTGTTCAAAATGATGAGAATGCCATGGATGGCATTGGCGGATTAATACAGAGTACCATTGACCGTCGCCATCTTTGGCAAGCACAAACACCACAAATATTTCGGCTGCATGCACTACAAAAAATGCTTGATAAAGTGATTACTCATCAATTGATGATTACCGATGAGGCGAGTGGCTTTGAGCAGTTTGGTGAGAGTGTTGTCTTGGTGCAGGGTTCTAGGTTTAACATCAAGTTGACTTACCCTGAGGATTTGGCGATGATTGAGTTGATATTAAATCATACTCACCCAAATCCTGCTGTTACTACCCCCCATGCAAAGTTAGGATAAGCCCTTGATTTGGACGGTCTTCATTGGTGTGGCGTTGATGGTGATGGCTGTGCTTACTGTGCTGTCAGGTCATGATGTTGGAACGATTGACGGTCAATTTTTCGGCTCAGAAGTGACGCAAGGTCTGGGATTTTATACCATGAGTGCACTCTTATTAGGGTGTGCTTTTTTGTGCTTTAAATTCAATCAATTTTATCCTAAAAGCCTGTTGGGTAAATCAGCATTGTGGGCAACCAACAGTTTAGTATTTATTATAATGTTACTACTGTTTGTGTTACGTGCCATCAGCACAGAACAAGCATTTGATAAAACTGCCAATCTCATTCCTAAGCACGGTTATACCATCACCGCCAAAGTGACCGTCTTGGAGATTAGTGATGGTATTTATGCAGAAGGTATGCACTATCGCCAAAAGGCAGTATTATCGGAGCTTGCTTTTGGAGATTTGATGGCAGCAGAGACTGCCGCTCAGACAAACATTCAAGCCGCTAACCCTTTTGCCATCACCACCGACGAGCCCAAACGACAGCTGCCTCTACCAGAGGAGATGACCGTTTTACTACAAACAGCGAATTTGAGTGATAAAGACAAAAAAGACAAGACAAATTTCAATAAGCTTTCTAAACTTGAGCCCAACACTACCGCTCAGATGACCTTATGGATAACACCCATCACGGCTGACCCCAGTGCAACAGGTTTTGACGGCGAGCGTTGGCTTCGTACTCGCCATATTCATGCCAATGCCAAAGTGCTTAGCATCCATGGCGATGTCATGCCTATCACAAATAAGGGATTGTTGGGATATTTAGAACAGTTTCGTCAAAAGCTGCGTGCCCATTTTTATCAAGATTGGCAAGCGCTAAGCAGCGATAAGAGGCAGGCTAAGGCAGTGACCCTTGCTCTATTGACAGGCGATAGAGCTTTGATTGATCGCACCACCAAAGAGACATATCAGTTCGGAGGTATCAGTCATTTACTCGCTATTTCGGGAACGCATGTGGTGTTCTTGGCGATGATGTTGGCTCATGCACTGTGTTTTTTGACGGATAGATTTTTGCCAATCTATCATCGCTTGCCACGGCATCATTTGCGATCGGTAATCATGATTGGGGCAAGTTTGATTTATGCCTTATTTACAGGCTTTGATGTGCCTGCGGTGCGGACGGTTTATATGATGATGGCAGTGGCAGTGGCATCTTATCTTGCTTTGCCATTATCGCCCTTAATGGTGCTGATGTGCGTGGGACTTGCGATGATTTGGCTTGACCCTGTCATGGTGTGGCAGGCAGGTTTTTGGCTGTCTTTTGTGGCGGTGGCATTGCTCATGAGCTACGGCGAACGTGAGTTTGATGCAGCAAATAAGGATATTAAAGACCGTCTGGTCGGTTTATTGAAATTGCAGACTCATCTTTTTATCGCCATGCTGCCCATATCGCTATTACTTTTTGGCAAAGTGTCACTGTGGGGACTGATTATTAATCTTTTTGCGGTGGGGCTGTTTGGGGCAGTGGTTGTTCCCATTAATCTCTTGGCAGGTGTGCTCTTTGTGGTGCTGCCTAGCTTATCGGATATGCTTTGGGCCATCTCCACATTCATATTAGACTGGCTTGATGACTTGCTCGTGGTATTGCAGGGCATGGGCGGCGTATGGCTGTACCAAACAACCAGTATTGTAGCGATGGCACTGCTAGGAATTGGCATTGTACTTTTGATGCATCCTGTGATGGGGCGTAAATTTGCTTTGGTGCCGTTGGTGGCATTTGTGATGATGTCTCATGGCGATGAGACGCCATTTAGTGTGACTGTATTAGACAGCGATGATGATAAAGTCAGTCAGGTGTTGATTCACCAGTACAATGCCAATGATGGCGATGATGCGGTGTGGCTGTTTATGTCTGATTTTCAAACAGATAAAAGCATTGGTCATGAATCAATGACTAAAGTGTTGCTAGACAAACTCCATCAACAAAACATCCGTTATCTGACAGGCATCATCGTACAGACCCCAAGCCACCGCATGGCAAACATGGTGAACACCATCAAGCAGGAAATACCCATTCATCATTATTGGCAAGCAGGTCAGCACATAGAGCAGGTGGGAATGCCCGTTCAGCCGTGCAAGGCAGGGCAGATGTGGGCAGGTCAAGGACTAAACATCTCAGCTCTAACAGGGTGGCAAATGATAGATGATGAACGTGTTTGGGGGTGTACCATTTTAGTGGAAAGTGAATTTACACCTACTATTGATGGCGGACTTCATCATGAGTACCAAAAAGTTGATGAGTCAAACACAAAGATTGGATCAAGACTTCTTTTCAATGGAGCCAGCCATGATCATACATGGCAAATGTATGCACTCATGTGCCATGAGCAGGAAGTGTATGCTGATGTATGGTTGGGGCATACTCGCCATGCCATAAATTCAAATATGGTGGAGCAGATGATGCCATACTCGCTGATTTTTACTGATAAAGACACGGCAGAGAACAAAGAGCGAGTTGAACTGGCGGTGGCAACCCTAACCCCATGAACAATAACAAATTAATAAAGTTTTTGAGAACAATTTTTTCATGAATGTGTGATAAAATAATCAACCAAACTTTTTATAATTTAAAAACCACCACTTGGTTTTTATTCAAGTAGGAAATCATTATGGCATGGCCACCCAATCCCAATAAAAACAATTCAAATGAAAAGCAGCCTGTATCACCGACTCCTCAAACGCCACCCAGTCATTATAGCGGTCAAGAATGGCGAATCTTAGAAAATACTTTGATGGCAAGCGTAAAAGAGCAGCAGCGTGCCAGACGTTGGGGGATATTTTTTAAACTATTAACATTTGGCTACATTATCTTTATCATTGCGGTTCTGGGACGTGGCTGTAGTACGGCTGGTAGTAACATGCCACTAGAGGCGAATGGTCCGCACTTGGCAGTTGTGGAGGTCAGTGGCGTCATTGCTAGTGACAGTGATGCCAACGCCTACGACATCAATTCGGCACTCACCGAAGCCTTTGAAAACCCCAATTCAAAAGCGGTTGCACTTGCCATCAACTCTCCTGGCGGCTCCCCTGTTCAGTCTGATGAAATCTGGCAGACTGCCATGGAGCTGCGTAAAGCACATCCTGATAAAAAACTCTATGCCATCATCGGTGATATGGGAGCCTCGGGTGCTTATTATATTGCCAGTTCTGCTGATGAGATTTGGGTAAATCCATCGAGCTTGGTAGGGTCAATCGGGGTCATTATGTCAAGTTATAATACCGAGGAGCTGATGAGAAAAATTGGTATCCAAGATCGCACCATGACATCAGGGGAATATAAGGACATCCTATCCATGTCTCGTCCCATGACCGAAGAAGAGCGTGTTCATGTGCAAAAGTTGCTTGATACCACGCACCAAAATTTCATTGATGCGGTCAAACAAGGACGTGGCGAAAAACTCAAAAGCCCTGATCAAAATAACATTTTTAGCGGTCTGTTTTGGACAGGTAAAGAGTCGCTTGAATTGGGACTGGCTGATAAAGCAGGCGGGATAAACAAACTAGAAAAAGAGCTGGGCGTTGAGCATTCGGTCAACTACACCTATGTTGATCCCATGCGTAAAGTCTTTGACCGTTTGGGCGTGCAGATTGGTAAGGGTTTAGGGCAGGGCATGCAGTTAAGCATTCAAGAAAGCAGTCAAGCTAAGTTACAATAACAAAATTACCAAATAAGCAAAGTCATCACAAAGCTAGAAATAAAGGTTGGACGAGTAAAATCGGTCCAGCCTTTTATGTATCGATGACCTGTTTTTGATGGATGTGTCAGATGGCACCATTTGTTTGAATACAAGGTGCAAAGGTTTATGATTTTTTGTACAATACATCATCATTTTTATCATAAAAATATCATGATTTTAAGAGCGTTTTTAATTATATTGGGGTGTGTTTTTTTGGGGGAGATTTTGATCGCCTTAACAGGACTGCCCTTGCCTCCGAGTATCATTGGGCTCATCATCTTGTTTGTGGCATTGCAATTGGGTATTGTTAAGCTAAAAACAGTACAACCCCTTGCTAGTACCTTGCTTGATTATTTGGTGCTGATGGTCATTCCTGCCTGCATTTCTATCATGCAATATCTAGACATTATTCGTACTGACATGAGTGTACTGATTGGAGCGAGTGCCATCAGTACACTACTGGTACTTATTGTGACAAGCAAGTCCTATGAGTGGCTACGCCATTGGCAAAAAGGTAAGTATCAGCAGCGAGATTTGCCATGAACACGAGAGGATAAATCATGAGTCAGGGAAATATCAGTCAATTATTAAACAGTCCTTTTTTGCTATTATTCATGCTGATTGCAGTGTTTGAAAGCTGCGTTTTTATGAAGGGGCGTCTGGGCAGCCCACTCATCAACCCCACCCTCATCACCACCATCGTAATGATAGTACTGTTAATCACATTAGACATTGAGTGGTCAACGTTTGAACGAGCCAGCAGTCATCTTACTTTTTGGCTACAACCTGCAGTGGTGGCATTGGCAGTTCCTTTGTATGTTCAATGGCAGAAAATTCGCTCACAATGGTTTCCGATTATTGTCTCTCAAACTTTGGGCTCACTGACGGGCATCATCTCTGGCGTGTGGCTGGTTCAATGGTTTGGAGGGAGTAGCGAGAGTGCTGTTGCCATCGCAGCGAAGTCTGTGACCATGCCGATTGCCATTGAAGTGACAGACAAGCTCGGTGGGGTCATGGGCATCACCGCAAGCACAGTGCTAGTCGCAGGTGTGGTGGGTCAGATGATGGGCATCGCCGTGTTGCTATTTGTCCGCTCATCGCACCCCATGGCGTGGGGTCTGTCAATGGGGACAGCGTCTCATGCCTTAGGGACGGTGCGTGTCATGCAAATGGGCTCAAGGTTTGTGGCGTATGCGACGGTGGGTCTGATTTTAAATGGCATTTTAACAGCATTCTTAGCCCCCATGATTGTGCCATTTTTGGTATAAACCGATAAATTTGGTATAAACCGATAAAAGAGGCTTTGTTGGTGATGTCGCAACTGAAGGTAATTGAATACCTCATGAAGGATGATGAGTCATTTGATCATATAAAAATAAGAATGAGCTTCTGGCTTTTTGAAATGAACATAATTGCAATGGAGTTCTAATCTTTGAACCCATCAAATTAAAAATCTCATATAAATCAGATTGTGCAACCAGTCTTTAAGTAACGAACGACAAGTAATCAACTGCTACGAGTGCCTTACATCAAAATAACAATAGAGGTTTTTGCGGTTTACCAAAAACATAAATCCCCAACTTGGTGAGGATTTACGATGGTTAAAATTAAGCAAACCAATCAATTTGTTGGTAATTTTTGTAGTGCTGAAATACGTTCATCTAAGCTGGGATGAGTGCGGAATAAATTAGCGATACTAAATCCTTGTGCTTGACCACTTGAAATGGCAAAAGCCTTCATGCTCTCTGGCATTTGGTCAGGACGAGATTCGGCAGGGCGAAGAGCATTTAATGCACTAATCATCTTATCGCGGCTGGCAAGTTTTGCCCCCATTTCATCCGCACGATATTCACGCAGACGAGAGAACCACATGACAATCGCACTTGCCAAAAAGCCAAGTAAAATGTCCATGACCATGCTGGTAATAAAGTAACCAATACCAGGAGCATCACTTTCATTTTTAAACACCACTCGGTCAACAAATGAGCCGATGATGCGAGCAAAGAACATGACAAAGGCGTTAACCACACCTTGTATGAGAGCAAGCGTCACCATATCGCCATTAGCAACGTGACCGATTTCATGGGCAAGTACTGCTTCGACTTCATCGGCAGTCATGGTGTGCAGCAGTCCTGTAGAGACAGCGACTAGGGCTGAGTTTTTATTCCAGCCTGTCGCAAAAGCATTAGGCTGGGCATTATCAAAAATACCAACCTCAGGCATGCCGATGCCGACCGCTTTAGCTTGCTTGGCGACAGTATCAACGAGCCATTGCTCAGTAGGATTGGCAGGGCGTTCAATGATGACGGTACCTGTAGATTTTTTTGCCATCCATTTTGACAAAAATAATGAAATGAGCGAGCCAATCATCCCGTAGCACAGGCATAAAACTGCCAAAGAGCCGTACTGTAGACCGCCTGACCCGTGCACACCTCCTAGACCAAAAAACTTGCTGATGATAAAAAAAGCAATGCTTGCCACAACCATGACGGCAATGTTGGTGAGTAAAAATAAACCAATGCGTAACACGGTAAATTTTCCTTAAAATTAAAGTTGCAAAATAAAAAATGCCCCCATTAGCATTCTTGTTGCTATTATGGGGCATGGGATTAAAAATTTAAATGGTAATTGTGTAACCAATTGATTGGTTTTACAAAATCATTTTTGAATATAGATACGTCCTGAGCCGTTGCCAACACTTGGATTTTGAGGGGTGGCATAGTTACTTGTCGGTGTGGCGGTATAGGTGATGCTAACGTTTTGTACACCTGTTGAGCTTGGCACTTGTAGAGTGGTGGGAGCGGGCACACTAAAATTTTGATTCATGGCTAACTGAGTGCCGCCACTGGCGATTCCTGCATCATGGCGATAAAGACTGGCGTAACGACTGTTGACAGAGCGGACATAGTTTTGGGTTTCACGAAAGGGAGGGATGCCTCCATGTTTGCGTACGTTACCAAGACCTGCGTTATAGGCAGCGACCACATGATCACGGTTGGAAAACTGACGTTGGAGCCATGCGATGTATTTCACCCCACCTTCGATATTTTGGGCGGGGTCCCAAGCATTGCCTACACCCATGTCTTTGGCGGTGCCTGGCATGAGCTGCATGAGTCCCATAGCACCCACAGGTGAGCGAGCATTGGGATTAAAGGCAGACTCAGTGTGAATGATGGCTTTTACCAAAGCAGGATCCACACCATGACGAGCAGCGGCAGCACGAATCAGGTGGTCATAAGCGTTGCGGTTGGCACTGCGACTGGGTGTGGCAGCTGTTGATGGGTTGTAGGTGCTAGGAATATTGCCATTTGAATGGAGCTTGGTGTCAGGATAATAGGTAACGCTGATTTGGGTGAATTTTTTGCTGCCGCTGGTGTTTTGTTGGACATTGGTCAGAAACTTTTGACCGTTATCGCCATTTTCATAGACGTAAATGGTATTGGCAACTGTACTGGTGCTAAGAGCAGACAATACGGTGGCGGGCAGTAAACAAAGAAGTGTTTTTTTCATGGTCTTTTGGTTGAAAATCAATGATGGAAAAAATAAATTAATTATACCATAAAAGTTGGCATGGCATCAGCGATTTGTGGTAAAGATGGACAGGTGGCAAGAAAAAGGGCGTAAAGTTGGTTGTGGCTTGATTGCTTATCAAAGTGGTGCTATCATGTTTTTATCTTTAACCTTATGTGAAGGTTAATCCCTTCTTAAACTTAAAAGAGCGATATGGTTATGAATATCAGTCAAGTTGCCCAGCTAACAGGACTTTCCACCAAACAAATTCGTGATTATGAAAAAATAGGTTTAATCAATATTCATCGCAGTGGACAGTCAGGATATCGTACTTATTGCCAGCAAGATATTGACCGTTTGCATTTCATTGCTCGTTCTCGTGAGGTTGGTTTTTCGCTCAGTCAAATTCAGTCTTTGTTAGATTTAAAAGACAACCCCAATCGCAAAAGCTGTGATGTCAAAACGTTAACAGCACATCACATCAGTCAATTGGATGATAAAATTGCCCAATTACAACAAATGAAACACACATTACAGCAATGGCATGATTTATGTGCGGGCGACATGGGGTCAGATTGTGCCATCTTAAATTCACTAAATTCCTAGATTTATGCCATCCGATGAGCTCAGGATAAATTATCAAAAAGCCATTGACCTTAACCTAGGGTTAGGGTTTAAAATATTTTCACTTTGATTGCCTAAACATGATTGATGTCAATGATGTCATGATTGATTTTATATAACTTGGAGTGAAATTATGTCTTTAGTGTCTATCAAGAGCCTCACCCTCAGTGTAGCCTTTCTAACTTTAATGGCTTGCACGCCAAAAGAGCCTACAACAACCGCCGAGCACACCAAATCTGAGGCGGAACATGTTGAACATCATCAGCATACAACATCCACGCATCAGCCAATGAATAACTCACCTGCTCACGTTGGTGAATATGTTCAGTCCATGGGGCAAATGCATCATGCCATGATAATGGCAAGCGAAGAGCAAGACCCTGATATTGCTTTTGTAAAAGGCATGATTCCTCATCATCAAGGTGCAATTGACATGGCGAAGATTCAGCTAAAATATGGTCAAGTTTCTGAGATTCGCCAATTGGCAGAGCAAATCTTAAAAGCCCAGCAGCCTGAAATTGACATGATGAACCAATGGCTAAGCAGTTATCAATCTACACAGGCAGACAATAACGCTCCACACATCAAGGCTTATCAGCAAATCATGGGAAGCCATGATGTGATGATGTCAGGCACACAAGACCCTAACGCTGATGTTGCTTTTGTAAAAGGCATGATTCCTCATCATCAAGGTGCAATTGACATGGCGAAGATTCAGCTTGAATATGGCAAAAATGAGCAAATGCGAAAATTGGCTCAAGACATCATCGATGCTCAGCAAGCTGAGATTGATTTTATGAATCAATGGCTGGCAACTCATGAAGGTAAGAAATAGTGGGCGTGTGACGGATGTCAATTTACACAAATTCGATTAAGCTATTATATCAATGTTTACCTTTCATATACATGAGGTCTTAACATGTCAAACCCTACCCATGCACCTACCACTCATTTCAAAGACACCCATGTTTTAAATCATACCTTAAAAATCTCAGGCATGACCTGTCAAGCCTGTGCCACTCGTCTAGAAAAAGTACTCAGCAAAAAAGACGCTGTCAAAAACGCTCAGGTGAATTTTGCCACCGAAATCCTTTTGCTTGAGATGACAGATGCTATCAGTGATGAAGAGATTCTGGCATGGATAAGAAAAACAGGCTTTTCAGGGCAATTCATTGATGATAAAACCAAGATGTCCGATGCGAACAA
>JBHCHC010000165.1:0-5412 GCA_041802645.1 Moraxella sp.
GACAAGATGTATGGACTGACATTTGGGACAATGGGAAAGAGGTTGGTTCATGCTGTTGGTTTAGATTATTTGGGTTGAATTATTGTATAGGAAATATAGTTTGGTTACAATACCGATATGGCAAACCATAATGATTTATCAAATACACAACCAAAGAAAGCTACAGATGCCATACAGGGAGAAACCTTAAAATCTCCCTGCTAACTTATCAAGCTCTTTGTCTAACTTCGTAGGGTTAAAAGATTCACCCAAGCCCTTTTGTGGTGCAGAGATTCTAAAATCATCGCCATAACGCTCCATCACCCATGCCACCACGCCCAGCTCACCCACACTCACCGTGTTCAATCCATAGCCATGAATCATCACCCCTTCATTATCCACCACTTTTGTCACACCCTTTTTGGCATGACAAAGTGAGTGTTTATGATAACTTGAGAGCACAAATATCAGTCGCTGTGCCGATGTGGGCAATTCGCTTAGCTTGATGGTGATGGATTCTTGAGGGATTAGAGCTTCCTCAAAATGACTTGCTCCTGATAAAGAACCCACATAACGTACAGCATCATCAAGCCCTCGCACATTAGCATACCAAATCCTATCAATTATATGATGTGACCCATCAAGCACCAAGCATGACAGGTCAATGTCCATATGAAGGGTGGGTGCCTTAAATGGAGTCAAATTCTTTACAATCGGTAACTTTCTGATGAATGCAGACCACCCTGTTTTTTCAAACTGACAAGCCTCATAACTGACCGCCACTGTTAAACTGTGTCCAAGCACTCCTGCCTCGGTTAGGGTTTTAGGTTCAAAAAAAGCCTTTAGCGGTTGATTGTCTGCTTTTATCGATTCATGAAAATTGGTCATGTTATTTCGTCGTATTGGCTGATATAAAGTGAATGATGAGAGTAAAATGATTTATTTAATTTAGGTTTGACCACTTCGTCACTGTGTTTTCATCAAAGGCATTTTTTAGTGCCATCTCCACCGCACTGATACGCTCTTGACAGACTTTATAAGCACCGATGGACCGCTCCACCACACTGACCAAATTATCAATATCTAAGGTCTCGCTTTGTTCTAGCATATCAGCATTTTGTTTTAGGATATCATAGGCTTCTTTAAAAGTGCTTGGCGTGACATCTGCATCATTTGGATTGATGGTTGATTGGTCTGTCTTGGTATTGGGCTTGGCGTTAGGCATGGCGTTCTCGTTGGTACTACAAAACGTACATCAGAATAAATAAATGTTTTATTTTACCCAATCTACCCTCATCAAGCAAGTTTAATTTCATCAGTTTGCCGCCACACTTTCTTACCCTCTTTCTCTTGTCATGTTTCATGAGCATTATCATCATTACTAACTCCTTTATATTAAAGCCTTGATACATCATTTCTGACAATTAAGCTCATTATAAAATTTTTAGATGGTAAATCAACAAACTATTTTCAAACTTTTACAATTCTGTTATCATATGGCGAGATTTGATTGCTGTGCAACACTGCACAGCATAGTACCACCGCCAATTATTAGCTCAATTTAGGCTTTACTGCCATTCTTGGGACAAGAGAAGATTGAGCTAAAATTGGTTTTTTTATGCAACATGATAATCATCGGTTGAAATTTCAGTGATTGGATTTTTCAAATACTGTATGATGTTTGATAAAAAGGAAAGTCATGACCGACCCAAACAAACCCAACAAAATCGATTCTGCCGAAAACAGTCCAGAATTGACCTTAGAAACAGATTTTATGGGCGATGACAATGATGAGAAACCCTCAGGAATCATCACCAAAGACGCCATCAAGGGCATGATTATTTTTGCCATTGCTGCCATCGCCTCACTGATATTATACCAAATCATGCCTTTTGAAGAAGATGTCAGAAAAGGCTTAGCAATACTCGTCTTTATTGGCACCTTATGGCTAACCGAGGCGATTCATGTGACTGCCACTGCCATCTTAGTGCCAATACTTGCCGTCTTGGTGGGCGTCCCTGAATTTGATACTAAAAAAGCCTTGGCAAGCTTTGCCGACCCCATCATTTTCGTCTTTTTTGGTGGTTTTGCCCTTGCTGCCACGTTGCATGTACAAAAACTCGATAGAAAAATTGCCTTTGGCTTGGTAAAACTGGCTGGCGGAAAACTGGGACTGGCAGTATTATATATTTTTATTGCTACTGCCGCCCTATCAATGTGGATCAGTAACACCGCCACTGCTGCCATGATGCTGCCTTTGGCATTAGGTCTATTGACTCAGATTGACAAAACCAAGGACCGTGCGACTTTTGTTTTTGTATTGCTGGGCATTGCCTACTGTGCCAGCATTGGCGGTCTTGGCACCATGATTGGGTCACCTCCGAACGGCATTGCAGCCAAAGCATTGGGTTTGAGCTTTACCGAATGGATGAGTTTTGGTTTGCCTATGATGCTGGTCATGTTGCCTTGCTTGCTTGGGGGTATGTACTTATTCCTAAAACCCAACCTTAAACAAAATGTTGTCATGTCAGATGAAGTTATCCCATGGACAACCTCGCGTGTTTTGACAGTCATCATTTTTGTTGTAACCGCCCTATCATGGATTTTTGGCAAGCAACTCGGTGAGATGTTTTCCTTTAGCTCACCTGATACCGTCATTGCCCTAACCGCAGCTGTGGCTGTGCTAACTTGCGGGCTTGTTAGCTGGAAGCAAGTCTCTGATAACACCGACTGGGGTGTCCTCATGTTATTTGGTGGTGGTATCGCCTTATCTGATATCATGAAAAACTCAGGGGCATCAGCACTACTTGGCGAGCAAATTGCTGGGGCATTATCTGCTGCACCGACTTTCGTGGTCATCTTGGCGATTGCTGCTTTCATTATTTTCTTGACCGAGTTCACCTCAAACACTGCCTCTGCAGCACTGTTGGTGCCTTTATTTGCCCCAATCGGTGTTCAACTGGGGTTACCTCCTGAGGTATTGGTCATGGTTATTGGTATTGGTGCCTCTTGTGCATTTATGCTACCTGTTGCCACGCCGCCGAACGCCATCGTCATGGGTACAGGTCATATTAAGCAAAGAGAAATGATGAATGTGGGATTCATACTCAATATCATCTCCATCATTATCGTCACGATTTGGGCTTATTTCTTTTTAGCCTAAACACTCAAGTGATGTTAAATTGGACATATTGCACAGATATGTCCATTTTTTTAAAAAATATATTCATTTTAAAAAAAAATAAATATTACAATTTGTTTCAAAATATGATTTAATACCGCAATTTTTTCATTCTGCTGATGGATTGGGGCTTATTTAACATGATTTACCAATAATAGTCCTCTCCTCACAGGTCAACATCTAAGCGAGATTTTCCATGACCGCCATCCCCCTAAACACTCCTGATTTTGTCAAACACCAAACCATCATTGATTGGGTTGCCGATATCGCCAAACTCACCAAACCCGCTGCCATTGAGTGGTGCGATGGCTCACAAGAAGAATATGACCGCCTGATTGAACTCATGATTAATAACGGCACGATGGTTAAGCTAAACGAAGAAAAACACCCCAACTCTTATCTTGCTTTTTCTGACCCATCAGACGTTGCTCGTGTTGAGGATCGTACTTTTATTTGCAGCCAAAAACAGATTGATGCAGGTGCCACCAACAACTGGCAAGACCCTGCCATCATGCGCGCCACACTCAATGAGAAATTTGATGGCTGTATGGCAGGTCGTACCATGTATGTTGTCCCATTTAGCATGGGTCCATTGGGCAGCCACATTGCCCACATTGGCGTAGAGCTGACAGACAGCCCCTATGTTGTGGTTAGCATGCGTAAAATGGCTCGTATGGGCAAAGCGGTTTATGATGTATTGGGGACGGACGGTGAATTTGTGCCTTGTGTGCACTCGGTTGGTATGCCACTGGCTCATGGCGCCAAAGATGTGGCGTGGCCTTGCAATGATGATAAATACATTGTTCATTTTCCAGAGACGCGCGAAATTTGGTCTTATGGTTCAGGCTATGGTGGCAACGCCCTACTCGGCAAAAAATGCCTTGCCTTGCGCATTGCTTCCGTTATGGGACGCGAACAAGGCTGGCTTGCTGAGCATATGTTGATTTTGGGTGTCACCAACCCACAAGGTGAAAAACATTACATCGCTGCCGCCTTCCCATCTGCTTGTGGCAAAACCAACTTTGCCATGCTCATTCCACCAAAAGGTTATGAGGGCTGGAAGGTTGAAACGGTGGGCGATGACATTGCTTGGATCAAGCCAGGTGAAGACGGCAAGCTCTACGCCATCAATCCAGAAGCAGGATTTTTTGGTGTGGCGCCAGGTACCAACACCAAAACCAACTCAAACTGCATGAGCACATTGGCGTCCGATGTAATCTACACCAACGTAGCTGTCACCGATGATGGCGAAGTGTGGTGGGAGGGCAAAACCAAAGAAACCCCCGACAATCTCACCAACTGGAAAGGACAGCGCCACACTGGCGAAGAAAGAGCAGCTCACCCCAATGCGCGCTTTACCGTATCTGCCAGCCAATGCCCATCCATTGACCCTGATTGGGAGAATCCAAAAGGCGTGCCAATTTCTGCCTTTATCTTTGGTGGTCGCCGTGCAGACACTGTGCCATTGGTTGCCGAAGCGTTTGATTGGGTGGATGGCGTTTATAAAGCCGCCACCATGGGCTCTGAAACCACAGCAGCAGCCACTGGCGAACAAGGTGTGGTACGCCGCGATCCATTTGCCATGCTGCCTTTTGCTGGCTACAACATGGCGGACTATTTTGATCACTGGCTCAAGATGGGTGAAAAATTAAGCGAAATCTCCCAAAAAACTGGTACGCCATTGCCCAAAATGTATAAAGTCAATTGGTTCCGTCGCAACAGCGAAGGTGATTTTGTCTGGCCAGGTTTTGGTCAAAACATGCGCGTGCTTGAGTGGATTATTAATCGCGTTGAAGGACGCGCAAATGCAGTTGCCACTCCAGTTGGGCTTGTGCCGACCTATGATGATTTGAATTGGCAAGACATTGATTTTAGCCAAGAAGACTTTCATCTTGTCACCCATCAAGACAAAGCGCAATGGCTTAAAGAAATTGACAGTCATTCTCAATTGTTTGAAAAATTGGGTGAGCGTATGCCGACACAATTGATTGAACGTCAAAAACAGCTCAAACAAGACATTCAATCTGCTTAATTAAACACAAGCCTAAGCGTCATTTGTTTGGTGATTTTACCAACAATGCCTTAGGCTTGTTTTTTGTGTGTCATCAACATATACAAATCACTGTGATTTTTAAGCCATAGTTTATGGACTATGGCTTATGAGTTATGGCTTTTGGGCTATGGCTTTTGGGCTATGGCTTATGGACTATGGTTTGTAAATATGAGCTCTAAAAGCCAGATACCTACAATAC
>JBHCHC010000166.1:0-3441 GCA_041802645.1 Moraxella sp.
AACAGACATCCATAGGCAAGCACCAATGAATCTCGCCCACCACTACATGCCACATAAAGTGGTTGTAGTGTATCGCTCAAAGCGGTCAATGCAGACAAAATTGGGCAAGTGATTGCCATGAATCATACCCCCACCAAATCCGCCAAATCGCCTTTGTTTTCTAGCCATGCTTTACGGTCGGCGGCACGTTTTTTGGCAAGCAGCATATCCATGGTTTCGCCAGTGCTGTGAGCGTCGTCCAAATCAAGCTGCACCAAACGGCGGGTGTCGGGATTCATCGTGGTTTCTTTTAGGTGCTCAGGGTTCATCTCGCCCAAGCCTTTAAAGCGGGTGATTTGTGCTTTTTTGTTGCCTGCTTTTTTAAGCACCGCATTGAGTTCGCTGTCGTCTAGGGCATAATGCACGTCTTTGCCAATGTCAATGCGATAAAGTGGTGGCATGGCGACATACAAATGCCCTGCATCCACAAGGGCAGGAAAATGCTTGACAAACAGCGCACAAATCAGCGTAGCAATATGTAGCCCATCACTGTCAGCGTCCGCCAATATACAAATTTTGTCGTATCTTAATTCTGACAAATCATCACTGGCAGGGTCTACCCCAATGGCGATGGCGATGTCGTGAATTTCTTGGCTGGACAGCACGGTGTCGTGCGAGACTTCCCAAGTGTTCAAAATCTTACCACGCAGCGGCAAAATCGCCTGAAAATGCCTATCTCTGGCTTGTTTGGCGCTGCCGCCTGCACTGTCGCCTTCCACCAAGAATAATTCTGCCCCATCTCTGAGCGTGCCTTTACAATCGGCAAGTTTACCGGGTAGGGCAGGACCTTGGGTGATTTTTTTGCGGGCGACTTTTTGGGCGGATTTTAGGCGTTTACCCGCTTTGTTGATGGCAAGTTCGGCAATGGCACGAGCGCTGTCGGGGTGCTGATTAAGCCACAGGCTAAAACTGTCTTTGGCAAGGGCTTGTACAAGTGGGGCGGCTTCTCGGCTGGATAGGCGTTCTTTGGTTTGTCCACTAAATTGTGGCTCAGCAAATTTGAGCGATAAAATAAAATTCACCCCATCCCACACGTCTTCGGCGGTCAATCTGATGGTGCGTGGTAGCAGATTGTGAATGTCGCAAAACTCTCGCAGTGCGTCCGTAACGCCCGTTCTTAGTCCATTGACGTGTGTGCCCCCTTGGGCGGTGGGGATAAGATTGACATAGCTTTCTTGGACACTGGCGGCAGCGTCAGCAAACCACGCAATGGCAAAGGTTGCGCCACCCCGTTCGCCTTTTTGCGGTTCTTGACTAAAATAAAAGGGCGTTTCGGGCAAAGTGATAAACTCGCCAAGCTGCTCGCTCAAATATTGCACCACGCCATCGCTGTATTGCCAGCTTTCACTGTCGGACGGCTCAATTTCTGAAATAAAGTCAATTTTTAGACCTGCGGACAAGACCGCTTTGGCTTTTAGGGTGTGTTTTAGGGCTTTGATGGCAAATTTGGGGTTGTCAAAGTATTTACCGTCCACCCAAAAACGCACCAAGGTGCCCCGTTTTTTCTTGTTGGGGGCAGGTGAGCTGGTCAAGGCGGTAACAGGCGTGCCATGTTCAAACGTCATGGTGTATTCTAGCCCATCACGCCACACGACCACTTCCACCCGAGTGGATAGGGCATTGACCACGCTGATGCCCACGCCGTGCAGACCGCCACTGATGGCATAGTTGTCGGTGGAAAACTTGCCCCCTGCGTGCAGGCGAGTGAGAATGAGTTCCACGCCCGATTGCCCAAATTCAGGGTGAATGTCGGTGGGCATACCCCGTCCATCGTCCAATACCGACAGTGAGCCGTCAGTGTGTAAGGTAACACTGATATGTTTGGCGTACCCTGCCAACGCTTCGTCCACCGAGTTGTCAATGACTTCGGCGGCTAAGTGGTTGGGGCGTGTGGTGTCGGTGTACATACCAGGGCGGCGGCGGACAGGCTCTAGCCCTTCTAGGACTTCTAGGGTTTGGGTGGTGTATTGGCTCATGGATTATTATATTTTTTAAATTAAAGGCAAGGTATTTTACACCAAAAGCCAAGATTTTAAAAATGTGATACAACAGCCAAAAATATCAAAGCAGCACCAACACGCCATAACACACCAGCATAGCGCCAAGGACAATCACCGTCCATTTGATGTCATGCCAAATTTTTTGATGGTAGGCGTGCAGTTTGTCCTTGTCATGGCGATAAAAAAACCGCCGCACAACATAATTGCCAACCAATATGCCAAGCGTCGCCAAAGCCATGCCATAAAAAATATGCACCACGGTAAAAAAGCGAAAAGACACAGGTATGACGTTGCCACTTTCAATGCGATAGGTGGACTGACTGTTCCATAGCGCCCCTTCGTTATGATAGGTCAATGTGCCGTTGCTGTTGGCGTACAAACATTCTTCCATACAATTGGTATCGGGAGTGGTTTGCAGTTGAAAATCGCCACTGTGAATCTCGGATAGATTTCTTGGATAACTGTCAATCACCGCCACGTTAAATCGGTCATTGACCGTACTGCCACTTGGGTAATGCTCGGTTTGTAAGGTGGCAATGCCATGAGCGATAATATCTGTGAGTAGCAGCCAAAGGGGGAGTTTGATGAACAGTAGTAAAACAGGAGTGATTTTTGTGAGTAAGGGTGGTGTTTTCATATTAATTTTTTACAAGTTTGGATTGTGAGCAAGGCGTGTGGGACGTCAATACACCCAAAGCATTTTGATGATTTATCTAAACTTGCGGTTTGTGCAGATGAACCACTAGTAATACCACACGATAAGTTTGCTGGGTATTTGCATCAAACCAAGCCACAATAAAATTAATCTCGCCACCGATGATGCGATAGCCTTTGTTGAGATAATTTGTCAGTTGGTTTTGAAATGTTTTTGAAAATTGGGTAATCTTTTTATCATTAACCAGTGCATTATGGCAAGTTATTATCACCTTTTCTCCTGCTATTAGTGTATTGACGTAGGGGATATTGTATTGCTTGGTAAAAAATCCTAAATTGACATCCCTAAGCCCTAAATACAAAGACAAATATCTGTCTGGCATGGTATCCATATAGTGATTGTCATAAATAAGATGTTTGTCTTGTATAAAGCAGGGTTTTTTGAAAATGACATTATTGCAAATAAAATACAAGTCATTTTTTGCGCGAGTAAAGGCAACATATAGCACTCTTTTATCGTCTTCACTGATTTGTGGTTTATTGTGCATATATGCGATAAATACTTGGTCAAATTCACGCCCTTTGGCTTTGTGAATGGTGGATACAAAAATAGACCCACTGCGAAATAAAAACCTATGCTATACTACCACCACTTCACACACCAACAATGCCCAAATCAACCATGCGATACGAAACCTTACAACACTACAACAACCAAACCTTCAAACGCTTAACAGGTGTGGATAAA
>JBHCHC010000167.1:0-5057 GCA_041802645.1 Moraxella sp.
ATCGATTTAGAAGATGCCATGGATAGGCTTGATAGATTTTTTGCCAAGAAACGTAAAGAGTTTGGCACGCAATAGCTTCAAAAATCACCATTAACATGGCTCATAAATCATCCAATATTAATGGATAAAAGCTTATGGCTAAAAAGGCGATGATGATGTCATCGCCTTCATTTATGGATTTTATGAATAAACTTTTAGAGTATAAATAAAATGAACAGTAAAAAATAAGTAGGTGAGCTTGTCTGTCGATATAAATTAAATCAATATCCAAATAAGCGAACTGACATCATCAAACCCAAGTTTTAAAAATTAAAATAAACTGTATAATCACCATTAAAATCCTGCCTGATGAAACACCCAAGTGACCCCAAAGGCGAACACAGCGAATAGACTTAGGCTAAAAGCTCGGCACGCCAAAGACAATCCGTAATGAAGTCTGATGTGAGGTTTTATGCTGACACCAGAATGACGATAAGGTGCCATGCGACCATCTCTGAAGCTCTGTCTGACTTGAATCAGGGATTGGCGAATGTCTTGATGTATCATTTCTAACTGCTGACAAATCACAATCATGACTTGCAATAAATAGCAGATTAGTTGTATGATGTATCTCTTAGCAGGGCCTAACTTGAAAGCGGAGTGAACGTTGTTTTGACCCAAACCTTGAGAAGTCACCCTGTGCTGATGAGCGGTATCGTAATTAACCTGATAAGATGGATTCATTGCTAACCTCGCTTGATAAAGACAAAAAAAGGGTGTCAGTTTTTGCTGTGGGCTTATCATGGTCATGACTCGACTGAGCCTGAATCTGAAAAAAAACTGACAAATAATCTTGATATGAGCAAATAAAAGCATTCAAAATCGGCTAAAATTTAACTTGAATGCTGTTACAAAAATCAAGATAGTGATATAATACCACAAAATTTTTAAAAGACAAGCAATTTTATGAGCGAAAATAAACAAACCCGCCAAACCCCATCTGACCCTGACCCTAAGGCAGATGTTACCCAAAATTCTCATGGCGGTAAGCGAAAAGGAGCAGGGCGAAAGCCATCTGCCATCAAGACGGTGGTCAAGCGAGTGCCGAGTGTTCTTGTACCGATGATTGATAAGATGGTGCAGACTTTGGTAAACTCCTCTATTGTCAAAAGTCCTAATATGCCACTTGATGCCATGACACCTGCGAACGATGAGGATGACTTGTCGATACTGATGAGCTTGACCAAAGTCCCTGCGGGTCTGCCTGCCTATAATGATGGGCAAAGCGAGGAGATTAATCTTAATGACTACCTCATCAGTCGTCCTGAAGATACTTTTGTGGTGCGATGCGGAGGGTATTCAATGTTAGATGCGGGCATTGACAAGGACGACCTGCTCATCATTGACCGTTCGGTAGAGCCTAGACATTTTGACATCGTCATGGCGGATTTGGGAAATGAATTTACCATCAAACGTTTGCACAAACTAAAAGGCGGTCGTTTAGAGCTGCATTCAGAAAATGAAGCTGATCCGCACCCGAATTTTAGCTTTAAAGAGGGGGATTATATGATGGTGGTGGGGGTTGTTATGCATGTGATTAAAAGCTTGCGTTAAACTTGCTACAACAAATTTACCTCCGTCAAATCAAATTTTCACAAACCCAATAAAAAGCTGAGCGACCATCACTCAGCTTTTTATTGGGTATTTGTTTTGTGTGAGCATAAAGCAGCTGTTTAAGAGATTTGCCTTACTGTCAAAATCTGTTCGCTATGACCAAACACGCCTTGTTCATCATGTAAGATACTACTGGTCAGACCAATACCGTCGCTATGGATTTCTTGGGTGGTTTGTAGACCAAGCCATCGTCCCACAGGTAGACGCAACAGATGAATTTGTAAGTCAAGATTGGGAAATGCCCACACCACACCATTAGGCTGATGAATGCGTGGTACGATGCCATTGGCAGTGTCTACCATGCCCATCAGGTGTACAAAATCCGAGGTAGGTAGGGGTTTACCATCACAACTGACCATATCAAGGTCATTATTTATCCATACGATACCTTTGCCAGAGCGATTGTCAGGGTGAGCCTTGGTGTATATGCTGTTGATGTAACCACCGCCCCAATGTTGCATGCCATCCCAATCAGGCTGGTCATCGGGCAAGCCAATAGAGGCGTTTTCCATGCCTGCTACGGCAGTGGTATCACTTTTTTGTAGTCGCCACGCACGAGCTACGATGCAGATTTTCTCCACGCCCGCTTTGTCCTTGGCACTCATGACAGCTTCAATCAACTCTATGGTGCGACCTGCTCTAATGGTTTTGGTGTCTATTCTAAACTCGCCAAACATGATAAGTCCAAAGATGTCCAAGCTGATACGTCCGATTCTCATGTCATCTCTGGGCATGAACGCTTCAAGTTCAGCACACATTACACCTGTAGCAGGTGCCATGTGCTGTTCGTTGGGATTCCATGCACCTTGGGCATGAATGGTGCAGTCGTAGATGGCAGTGGTGGTTGTGCCATCATGAGTCCGTTCTTTTAGGATATAATAGCTTTGAGTCATAAAAATTCCTTTCATAAAATAAAGAGACAGTAAGTGACCATCTCTTTATTGGGCTGTGAATTGTAGATTTTGTCGACCTATGATATGGTCATGACATATTAACATCATGCCACTTCAGGTCAAGCTCTCTTTAATACTGCCATGGCAACTGTCGCAATGAGTGCGGGAATGCCAATGGCAAGAAAATTATAAGCGTGAGGCAGATTCATCGCAAGTAGCATTCCTGTGATGATGGGACCAACAATGGCACCGATACGACTGACCGCTGAGGCACAACCTATGCCTGTTGTGCGAATATGGAGCGGATAGAACTGTGCCAAATAGCTATACAACAGAATAGAGGTACCAATCGTTGTTGCACCTGCAACAGCCACCAATGAGTATAGAATGATTGGTGGTGAGTTGATGGCAAGAGCAGAAATAGATACCGCTGCTAAAGTACACATGGTAACAATCACAGGTTTTAAATGGAAGCGATCTGCCAAGAATCCACCAGAGATGGCACCGACCATCGCCCCAATATTTAAGGCAAATAGGAACATGATGCTGCCTTTTAAAGAATATCCTGCTGATAGCATGAGTTTTGGCAACCAGCTACTTAGCGTATAAGTCATGAGCAAGCACATGAAAAATGCAATCCAAAACATGAATGTCCCAAAGGCTCTTCCTTCAGAAAATAACATGGCAAAAGATGAGCGTTTTTGAGGAGCATGAGTTGCATCATCGGTATTGGCAGGCTTAATTTCATTTAATACAAGCTTACTGTCTTCACTGATGTCAAGCTCTGGTGCTAGTTTTTTGATGATGTGGCGTGCCTTGGCTTGCTGACCTTCTTTAACTAAATACGTCACAGATTCAGGTAAAAATTTCCAAATCAAAGGAAAGCCAGCCAAGGGAATGCCTGCTAAATAGAACATAATTTCCCAGCCATAATCCTTGACCAAGAACGAGCCAAGCAATGCTGAGATGATGCCGCCCACGGCATAGCCACTAAACATGATGGATACCATGGTGGCACGGGCTTTTTTGGGGGCGTATTCTGAGGTTAGGGCGACCAAATTTGGCATAACCCCGCCAATGCCTAGACCTGCAATAAATCTTAAAATGGCAAAATCGGTGGGATTGCGAGAAAATGCCCCCAAAAAAGTAAAACCACTAAAAAAGGCGGTGCAAATCATGATGACTTTTTTGCGTCCAATTTTATCCGCCAATGCTCCAAAAATCATGGCACCAAACATCATGCCTGCAAGTGCCGAACTGGCAAGCATGCCTGCTTCAACGGACGTGAGCGACCACTGCTCCATGAGTAGAGGCAGTGCGACGCCATAAATTACCAAGTCATAGCCGTCAAAGATGATGACTAACAAACACCAAAATAATACTTGCCAATGAAAGGGTTTAAAGGTGGCATTATCAATGACGTCATTAATATTTATCGTCTGGGTCATGTGTTACTCCTTGTCTATTTTATGACCATGCTCCTAAAAGGGTGGGCGAATGAGAATTTATCATCTACCTCACCCTTTGGTCACTGTATGCTAATCATCAACTTCTAGACTGATGCCGAGTACTTCGCACATCTCTTCTCTGAGTTTGAATTTTTGAATTTTCCCTGAGGCGGTCATGGGAAATGCACTGACAAATTGCACATAGCGAGGGATTTTATTGTGGGAAATTTTGTCTTTGCAAAATGCACGAATGGTATCTTGGTCGCAATCGGTACCATCATGTAAGATGATGCAAGCACAAAGTTCTTCGCCGTATTTGGGGTCAGGCACGCCAACCACTTGTACCTCACCAACAGCAGGGTGTTTGTAAAGAAAGTCCTCAATCTCTTTGGGAAATAAATTTTCCCCGCCACGAATCACGATGTCCTTAATCCGTCCTTTGATTTGAACATAGCCCTCATCGTCCATTTTGCCGATGTCGCCTGTATGCATCCAGCCATGTGCATCTATGGCTTCTCTGGTCTTGTCAGGCTCATCCCAATAGCCTGCCATCACTGAATAGCCACGCACACAAATCTCGCCCAAAGCACCAATAGGAACAATGCTGCCATTTTCATCAACGATTTTTAGTTCAACATGAGGGTGGATGTGTCCTACGGTGCTGACTCGCTTATCGATGGGGTCATCAGTATGGCTTTGTAGGCTCACAGGTGATGTCTCGGTCATGCCGTAACAAATGGTAATCTCTTTCATGTGCATACGCTCCATGACTCGTGTCATGATTTCTTTGGGGCAAGGGCTGCCCGCCATGATGCCTGTGCGTAAGCTGGTTAGATTAAATTCATCAAAATTATCTTGATCTAACATGTTGATGAAAATGGTTGGCACACCATAAGCCACAGTACAGCCCTCATTTTCTATCGCTTTTAGAGAATCTTGTGGATTAAAAACGGCACTGGGATAAACCATGGTTGCTCCATGAGAGACGGCGGCTAAATTACCCATCACCATGCCAAAGCAGTGAAATAGAGGTACAGAAATGCAGATTTTATCTTGGTCAGTC
>JBHCHC010000168.1:0-3481 GCA_041802645.1 Moraxella sp.
AAATTTAACGGTGTTACTGCCAACTTTGAACTACACTTAAAAGAATGTGAATGGCGTTGGAACAAAGATGTTGATGAGTTACAACGCCATTTATGGAGTTTGATTAAGTGAGATTTTTAACTTTGATAGTCTAGAGCCATATCTAAATTGTTGTATATCTATACATAAAAAATAAGACAAAATCATGACAGACTTATCTATTTTGAACTTAGCCCCCTTGCGTGACAAAGATAGCTTTGTTGATGCAGTGAATAATTTGGTAGAGTTAGCACAGCTTGCCGAGAGATTGGGCTATACTCGCTACTGGATTGCTGAACATCATAACATGCCTTATTTGGCAAGTTCTGCCACGAGTCTACTGATACAGCGAGTGCTTGATAAGACCAGCACCATTCGAGTAGGGTCAGGCGGTGTGATGTTGCCCAACCATTCGCCCTTTATTGTTGCTGAGCAATACGGCACGCTAGCAAGCTTATATCCTGACCGTGTAGATTTGGGACTTGGGCGAGCTCCTGGGACTGACCCTGCCACCGCCCAAGCCATACGTCGCCACCAAGACGATTTTTCGATGAGTTTTCCTAGCGACATCAAGGAGTTGCAATTTTATTTTGGCGATGAGAGCAGCGATAAAGTGCGTGCTTATCCTGCTAAGGGACTACACGTACCGCTGTATATTTTGGGCTCTAGCACAGAAAGTGCTTATTTGGCGGCCAAACTTGGACTACCTTATGCGTTCGCCTCTCATTTTGCCCCGCGTCTTCTGACACAGGCAGTGCAGATTTATCGCCGAGAATTCCAACCGTCAGAGGTGTTAGATGCACCAAAAGTCATCGTAGGGTTAAATGTCATCGTCGCTGACACAGACGAGGAGGCACATCTTTTGGCAAGCACCAGTGTGCAATTTTTCTTAAATGTTGTGACGGGCGAACGCTCAGGCATGAAGCCACCAAAGGCTAATATAGAAGGCATCATTGCACCGCACATCTTATCCATGGCAAAAAATATGATGGCGTGTAGCGTGATAGGTTCACCAATATCAGCCAAGGCACAGTTGGATCAGCTACAAAACCAGATTCACGCTGATGAGCTGATGGTGGTCAGTTATATTTATGATAAAGACAAGCAGGCTCGTTCTTATGAGCTGCTGGCAAATATTGTGCATCATTAAGGTGTGTCCCACTTGGCTGTGTGAGGCTACCATATGCCATTTTAACTCTTTTTTTCTTGGCTTATTTTTGTCTTTAAATGAGTAAATCTTATTTGTTGTATTAACAATTTGCCTAAAAGCATAATCATCAGCCTATCCCTTGACGAGAAAAAGTATCAATCAAACATTTAACCGAGAATCTTATGATCGATGTATCCCCCTTATTTACCCCATTTATCCTCAACAATGGCGTAGAAATCTGTAACCGCCTCGTCGTTGCTCCCATGACGCACTATGCCTCTTGCCCTGATGGGACGTTATCCGAAGAGGAGCGAGTTTTTTTGACAGGGCGTGCCGATGATTTTGGGCTGTTCATCACAGCAGCGACCTTGGTGCACCCAAGTGGCAAAGCCTTTATTGGTCAGCCTTGTGCTTATGATGAGCATCATTTGTCAAGCTTGGCGAAGATTGCTGACATCATCAAACAAGGAGGAGCAAAGGCGATTTTGCAGATTCATCACGGCGGCTATCAGTCTCTGCCAGAGTTTGTTGGTGAAGTCATTGCTCCCTCACAGCTGATTAACAACAAGTACCAAGCCCGAGCAATGAGTGTTGATGAGATACAAGCAGTTATTCGTGGATTCGGCATGGCGACGGACCTTGCGATACGAGCAGGATTTGATGGTGTGGAGATTCATGGAGCGAATAATTACCTCATTCAGCAGTTTTTTTCACGTCAGTCGAATCGGCGTACCGATGAGTGGGGAGGTAGCTTGGAGAATCGTCTGCGTTTTGCTCGGGCGGTCATTGAGGTGGTGAATGCTACCAAAACAAAGCATGACAGGGCTGATTTCATCGTGGGTTATCGCTTTTCGCCAGAAGAGGTAGGTGATGATGGTTTGACGATGACAGACAGTTTTGAGCTGATTGATGCATTGGTAAATGAACCTTTGCAATACCTTCACGTCTCACTGTGGGATTTTTATAAAAAAGCACGCCGTGGGGCAGACACGAGTTTGACACGCATTGAGCAGCTCCATACAAGAATCGCTGGCAGGTTGCCACTGATTGGCGTAGGCTGTCTGCTGTCCGCTGATGATGTGGCACGTGCTTATGCGACAGGCTGGGCAGAGTTCATTGCCGTGGGTAAGGCGGTGATGATAAACCCTAATTTTGCCACGCTACTAAAAGATGGACGGCAAACAGGCGAATTTGATAAAATAGCTACCAGCATAGACCCTATGCGTAATGATGTGTATAAAATCCCAAGCCAACTTTGGGCATATCAGCAAAAAGGTCTGGCTTATTTACCTCCCTTGCAGGGTAAAGCGTGGCAACCGTTGGATATTTAAAACAAACCAGAGGACAGATACATGAATGATGTCAGTACCAATAATTTTGATTTGGATGATGTTAATTTTGACGAATTAGACTTTGATGCCATGTTGGGTGATTTGGCAAATACAGGTGTGGTCGGTGGCTTTGACAGCGAGAACGATGAAGGCTGCGAAGGTGGTGCTTGTAAAATTTAGGTGTTAATCTCCTAAGAGCTGGTATTATGACGGTTATCTTTGATGGCAAACATCGGCAGGCGTTATGAAGGCAGCAGATTTGGATATGTGACACACGTTTTGGGTGTACTTAGTTGACCGATTAAGATGATGGCATGAAACTCACCAATTATAGCGATTACGCCTTACGCTCTTTGATTTTTTTGGCGGTGACCCCCAAGCAAGATGAGCTTTGCAACATCAATGACATTGCCAAAGCATACGACATCTCAAAGAGTCATCTGACCAAAATCATTCATCAACTTGGCAGACTTGGCTACATTGAAAGCACGCGTGGTAAAGGGGGCGGTATTCGCCTAGCCAAAGACCCAAGCGATATTAATATCGGCGAACTCATTCGTCACACCGAAAGTGGCTTTGGAATCTTGGACTGTTTGGATGATGCCTCCAAACGTGACGCTTCTCAAAGTAAGGACAGCCAGCAGGTCAATAAAATCAGCTTGGTCAACATCATCGATGACAGCCAAAGCTGCATCATCTCACCTGCATGTCATCTCAAAGGTGTTTTTTATAAAGCCATGCTTGCCTTTGTGGAAGTGTTAGATGGCTATACTTTGGCGGATGTCTTGACCAATGAGGCTGATCTGATGACATTACTCAGTAAGTCAAAAGCAGAGCCTCACGTGTAAGCATTTACTGACAAAACTTGACGACTTTGGCGTATTTTCTTTAACTTTGTTCTTTGACATAATACATCCAAGCAGCAAAGGATAAGGCAAGCGGTTTGATGATGTTAATCGAAGTGTCATGGCTTTACATATCC
>JBHCHC010000169.1:0-13007 GCA_041802645.1 Moraxella sp.
AAAACCTCATCAAAAAGACTAAGTCCCTGTAGAGTACAGAGACTTAGTCCTTATCAAGCACTCAAGTTTTATAAGCCTAGCCTGTTGTTTTATCTAAGTATTGGCGTGGTTTTTGTGACGTGGTTAAAATTAGTAATTTAATGTCACACCCACATTGGCTTGACGACCGCCATTGACGTACCATTGATTGCCAAAGTAGTGAGCGGTTTTGTATTCAACATCACCAATATTTTCAATGTTGCCAAATAGCTTAACATGATTATTGATATACCAATGAATGTTCATATCAACGGTTGCATAACCAGGCACAGTAAGAGAATTGACGCTATTTTGAGCGTTGGCTTTGCTGCGAGCGACCAAAGAAGTACTAACACCAACCACACCGTCATCATAACCTAAGGTCAGTGTGCCTGTGTGTTTTGGGCGATAGGCAATGGTTAAATCTGTCTCTTTATTCTTAGCATCAGCCAAGCCATACTGAGCCATTACATAGTAGTCGCCACGATTGTATTTTAGACCAAGTTCGCCACCAGCAATTTTGGCTTTATTGATGTTTTCATAAGTTGAATTTGGATGGCCATATGAATAGGCAATCAAGTTTTTAATGTCTGTTTTATAGGCAGATAGGCTAAGTGCTAAGTTTGCTTTGATTTGATGATTGACACCAACTTCATAAGAGGTGCTTTCTTCTGGCTTTAGCTCAGGATTGCCGTAGGTATTTCCCCATGGCTGTTCATCAAAATAATACAATTCAGACAATGCAGGTGCACGAAATGCTGAACCAATATTAGCATATACACTGGTTTTTGGTGTGAAATGATAACGGATCGCCCCTTGACCGACGGTGTGGTTGCCAAAGCGTTCATTGTCTTCTAAGCGAATACCAACTTGAGTATTGAGCTTATCGCTGTTGTACTGGTGCTGTGCATAATAACCAATCGTATCAATGCTTTGACTACCATCTTTCACGGTGTTGCTGATGTATTTAGACTGATTGGTATTGATACCAACGAGAATGTTTTGGGTGTCTGTAAATGCCCATTTGGCATTAACATCAGCTTCATCAATTTTTGTGTTATAAAATGACTGGTAAGCCGTGACAGTCTGGTTATTTTTGACGTTGCTGTAGCGAGCATTTAAAGTCAAATAGTCGGTTAGTTTATAGCTAAGTTTGGCATTGGTGAGCTGATTTTCAAATTCACGGGGGGCGTTATTTAAAGCACCACCGCTATTAAATTCATTAATGCCTTCGTTATGCTCAAAGCTGATACTGGCATTAATGTTTTGCTTGTTGTCAAACCCAACTTTGGCGGTGTAACCTTTTTGTTCATAGCCTGCCTTGTTATCACGACCTTGGTTGTTAAAAATGCGTGTGCCATCGGTTTCTAAACGCTGACCAGACAAACTGGCATAAAAATCATCATGCACAATATCACCACTGACGATGGCTTTGTAGGTGTCATTTTCGCCAATAATCCCTGTAATTTTGGCACCTGTGCGTGTTGGGGTTTTGCTGACCATCTGAATGACACCGCCGATGGCATCAGAACCGTACTGTACAGAAGCTGGACCTTTGGCGATTTCAATACGACTTAAGTTTGCGGCGTCCATAAAGCCGGTATAGACAGCACTGACGTGATTTTGACTGTTTAATCTTGCGCCGTCTTTTAGTACTAATGTATGTACTGGGTACGTTCCACGAATGGACACTTCAGGAACTTGACCAATGCCGCCTGATTGCTTGACATAGATGCCCGCGTCTTGTTGAATGATGTCGGATAAATTGCGTGTGGGGTTTTTTTTAATCTGCACCTCGTTAAGTACGTTTATCCGAGTGGGGGCTTGACTGGTATTGGTGGGCATTTTACTGACGGTAATCACCTCGTCGTCTAGCGTCACATTTGGCATATTTGCTGTGGCAACAGTGGGCAGGAGTAGGGCGGTCAGAGAGGTTTTTAAAACAAATTTTGACATAAAGCAGTGACTCAAATTAACAAATAAATGACATTATGGGTATTTTACATGGGATTAAGAGCGGCTTGGTGGATATATTTTAACGATGTCATGAAAAATATTTGATGAATGACCAAAGTTGTTTTTACAGCTTATATTACCCATGTTGGGTCAAGCATCCCTTTGCATTGTTGCTGGTGTTATCCTTTATGTAAATCAAATCTTAGCGATGGTGTGTCATTTGTGCGGTAGCTTGATGAATGACCAAAAAATTGATAGCATGAGTCAAATTTTACAAAGGTCTGATGGTGGTCATGAAAAAAACAAAGTCGATTTTCTATGGTATTTATGTCATCTTTGTGTTAGCGGTGAGCATGACGATGCCTGCCCATGCTGTGAGTGCCTTGACAAAGACAGGGGCAAATGAGGCAGTCGCTGAGAGTGCTGCCCCTCAAGACAGCTTTGGGCGAGATACCCCCAGAAGCACCATGCAAAATTTCGTCAAAGCCCTATCTGATAAAGACGTGGAACTTACTCAAAAATATTTAGATGCCGAATTTGTCAAAAAACAAAAAGACAGCGAGGCAATGATTCATACTTTACGGATTGCCCTTGATACAGGAGGGCGTTTGCAGTCTGATTTGCTAATCAGTGATAAACCCGAAGGGGATTTGGCGGATAAGCTGCCCAGTGATGTTGAGAAGGTGGGCACGATTGAGCTTGGTAGCGATACCATTGATTTGCTGCTGACCAAAAAAATGGATAAAAATAATGTGGTCTATTGGCAAATTTCCAAAGACACGCTTAGTAAACTCCCCAAGGATTTAAAAGAAAATCGAGCCACGCTCGCTGATAATCTGGGGCTTACTTTTTTGTCAGACAGATACTTTTTTGAACACAAGCTCTCAGACGTTTTGTCACTCATGGTTTTGATTGCCATAGGACTCTCCATCTTATGGGGAGCTCTTTGGGTGTTATGGGGGGTATGTGCCTTTGCTTATCCTAAACTTCGAGGCAAGCCTTTTGGTATACCATCGAAGGCACTGCTTCCGCTGGCGGTGGTGATTTTGTCATCCATGCTGCCTGAGATGATGGTGCAAGTGGGCATTCCCGTGACACTGCGTTCAGCGGTAACTCGAGGGATTGAAGTTGTGGCGTGGCTTGCGATGGCTTGGCTGGTCTTGCGAATCATTGATGTGGTGTTTGGGCGTGCCGAGGCAAACAGTTTAAAACGCAAGCGCCCAGAGCAGGTGTCTATTTTAAATCTGTTACGCAAAATCGCTAAAGCCTTCATGCTCATTTTGGCGGTCATCATCATCTTTGGTAATTTGGGCTTTGACCTAACCACAGGGATAGCCGCTCTTGGGGTGGGTGGTCTTGCTTTGGCTTTTGGTGCTCAAAAGACCGTTGAGAATCTCATCGGCTCGGTGGTGGTCGTAGCAGACAGACCCGTTCATGTTGGTGACTACTGTCGGTTTGGCACGATGGAAGGCACGGTGATAGATATTGGTATTCGTTCAAGCCGTATCAGAACGCTCAATCGCACCATCGTTACCGTGCCTAATGGTGAATTTAGTGCCATGCAAATTGAAAATTACACCGCAAGGGACATGTTTTATTTTTATCACTTTTTATACCTAAAACGCTCAGCAAGCCCCAATGAAATTGGGCGATTGGTGCATGAGTTGCAGCTATTTTTGGAAAATCATGTCTATGTTAATGATGAATGGACGCTTGTCCGCATCAGTGAGTTGCGTCAAGATTGCTTTGTCATAGAAATGCGATGTTATCTTAACGCATCTGATGTGACGGTGTTTTACAAAAAACAAAGTGAACTTTTGATTGAGCTATTAAATGAAGTCGCTAAGTATGATGTCGAACATGCACTACCTAGCCAAGAGATACAGATTAAACAGGAGGCTACCACCCATCTTAGACAAGGAGAGGAGGGCGAACCAGCGATGAACCAAAGGTAAAAGATGGCGGGCGTTTTACGGAGCAATCTTAGTCTTTGGGGCTAAGCTCTGTTGAGATGATTCATAAAAAGCAAGGAGTTCTGCCATAGACTATCCATTACCTTTATTCAGCCCAACTGGGATGGTGCTTTTTATGGTTGTTGCTCTGGCTTAACATCAGCCATGCCCCAACAAGGACTATTTTTATGGTCATCGTCTCTTTGTCTAAATCAGTCTTAAGCGTGTTTATCCATGTTTGGCAAGGTGGGGTGTGGCGTATCCTTGGGCTGCGTGCAGTCACTGTCATGACAAGACAATCATTGTCATCTTTTGGTATGGATTTATTGTTGTGCCATACGCCAAATGTCTTTGGCTTCAAGGATTTGTATGCCTTTTGATTGTTGCTTAGCAAGTGTCATCATGGCAGTCGCTAATGTTTCTACAGACATGGGACGCATATTTTTAATGAGTCCAATGGTATTTAAGGTTCTAATAATCGGCAGAGCTATTTTTTCACCAAGTCTGTCGGTATCAGGACGGATTAAACTTGGCGGACGAAAAATGCTTAAACGTTCAAACCCAAGAGCCATCACATCTTGTTCTAATTGACCTTTCATACACACATAAAATCCTCGTGCGGCTGCATCAGCAAAGGCAGACGAAACCAGCACAAGATGTTTGATACCGCCGTGTTTAGCAAGTTTGGCAAATTCATATTGATAGGTATAATCAATGTGCCACTGAGCTTCTTGGCTGCCAGCATCTTTAAGCGTTGTCCCAAGACAGCTAAATAACACATCGCCATGAATGCTATCACGATAATCATCAATCTTATCAAAATCAATCACATGGACGATTAACTTTTCATGTTTAACTGCCACAGGCTTACGCACAAAAATGCTGACCTGTGTAAAGCTGTCATCTGCCAAAGCTCGGGTTAAAAGTGCTGAGCCTGTTGCTCCAGTTGCTCCAATAATCAGTGCGTGCATAATGTTCTCTAAATTAATAAAAACTGTACTTAAGATGACTGGGTGTAAAAATAACGCTGTGTATTTATCTATTTGGGCTTTTCTGTTGTTTATCAGACAGTTTAAGAACCATTTTTCGTGGCATTAAAGACACAATCCATTCTAATGCCAATTTGTATTTAGGTTCATTAAATGCCACCAATTCATCATTGGGCATGGCTTGATAACCAAATTCAGCAACGGATAGGGCGGATTTGGTATTATCCAAGATTTTATGCTTAAAATCATGGGTTTAAAAAATCGGTATTAGTCGCTCAAGACAACGCATTGTCATTATGATGCCAAATTTGGCATTTCTTTGGCTGTATTATGACCGTGCAGATGATTTGTTATCTGTGTCATCAAGGTGGTTTATAGTAATGGACTGATCAGTCTTACCGCACCATCGAGCACTGACAGGTGCCATGGGCGAGCCTGCCAATCGCTAAGCTCCACCAGTTGAGATGCCGATAAATAACGTTTTTGTAAATCATTGAGTTCATCAAGCATGGTGATGTCATTATCCGTGCGATAGATGGCAAGCATCACCTCCATATTGATATAAAAGCTTCGCATGTCCATGTTGACGGTACCAAATAAAGCATATTCATTATCAATCCACACTATCTTACTGTGCAGTAAACCGCCTTGGTAGAGTGCGATGGCCACCCCTGCTTCCAATA
The DNA here is from genome assembly GCA_041802645.1 of Moraxella sp. GTDB lineage: Bacteria > Pseudomonadota > Gammaproteobacteria > Pseudomonadales > Moraxellaceae > Moraxella. The sequence continues at coordinate 5,599 of JBHCHC010000169.1, forward strand.
ATGGCAAAAAGTAGGCTTGAGAGGCGTATTTGACGAGCTTGGAATCAGATTTTGCAGGGACAATCAGCGTTACCAGAACACCGCGTTTTACAGCATTTACCAGAGCTAACATGAGCGGCTCGTCAGGCACAAAATAAGGTGTGGTGATGACGATTTGGTTTCTGGCATTATATAGAGCGGCAACGATGGTTTCATAAACCACAGTCCCTGAGAGTCTGGGAGCAGAAGGGATTAATTGCATGGCGACATTATCTACGCTCGGATAATTAATGGCTTCTGAGCCACTTAGGGCCTGCCGAATGTGAGTGAGTCCTTTTTTGGGTATGGGAAATTGTTTGGTGTATTTTTGTATGGTGGCTTTTAAGATGGATAAGCTGTCTTCTTGTTCGCTGATTAAATCCGCCCCTATGACTGCCGTGATTGCCTTAACCACACCTGCATCCTGATGGTGCGTGGTGCGTATCATGACATCAATCCATTGCCCAACATTGCTGTCTTGTTTAAAAAATCTGGGATCGACCAAATTAAAACTGCCTGTATAACCAATGACATCATCAATGGCAACAAGTTTACGATGGTTGCGAATGTCAGCACGAGAGGCTAGAGTTTTAAAGAGTCCTACAGATAGGAGGGGGGTAATATGAACACCTTGTTTTAGTAAGGCTTGATGATTTTCACTTTTAAAAAATCCTGCACTGCCCACGCTGTCAGCAAGCAAGATACAACGCACGCCACGTTGTTTGGCATGAATGAGCTCATCGAGTACCTCCAAGGTTCGTCCTTGTGGGTGAACGATATAAAACTCTAACATGACAGAATGTTTGGCGTGGCGAATGTCATTGATGAGAGTATCAAAAATGACATCTGCATTGGCAAGCAGTGTGGCACAATGCTGACCTTGTACGCCAAAACCTGTGCTTGACTCGCTCATCGAAGCCAAAGACTGCCATTTTTCACTGAGTTTATGTTTGGTGTCATCAGAATGCAAGGTAATGCCCTTGTCTTTGGCAAAGCTGGCAATCATCTGATTAATGATTTGGTTGCGTTTATGATATTTGTGGCTGACATACACTTGACCAAAAATCAAATACAGTACCACACCCAAAAAAGGCATGAGCAGCAAAGTAGCAATCCATGCAATCGCGACACCGTACTTTTTTTGCTTGGTCAGAATATGACAAATCAGCACCAACACCAATGCCACATGCAGCAGCGTTAAAAACTCAAACAGATAGTGTTGCCAATTTGCCATCATGATTTATCGCAAAAAATAAAGCCAATTGTAGCATACTTATTGTCTTATTTGTAAGAAAATCAGACGTGAAACAGGCATCACACACGGCTTTTAAACCCTTTGGAGCGACTGAATGCACGCAAACGAATATAGACCGTTTTTTTGACATGAGCCACCGCATCACCTTGATGATCGGTGATGTTGAGTTCATACTCACGAAAAACCGCTTGCCCATCTTTAGCCAGTGCTTTGATGGCAGTGATTTCCTTGTCATCAATGCTGAATTTGGCATAAACCGTGCCTGTCCCTGCCTTGACAAAATCGATGCATGCAGATTTATCCCACACCATGTACTCATCACCTAAACGCTGCATGAGTAGCACCATAAAGAACGGATCGGTCATGCTGTATAAGCTACCCCCGAACTGTGTTCCCACCACATTTTTATTAAGCTTTGTCAAAGGCATGCTGACTTCTATCATGCCCTGCTGATAGTCTATCTTATCCACCTTTACCCCCGCTCCCAAATAAGGGGGATATAGATTTAAAAACCATTTGACAAAATGGGCGTTGTCTAGTCGGGCGTATGTGGCGATTTTGTGTTTGACGAATGTTAAAGGATTTGACATGTTGCTTTCTTATTTTATGGATTGGATGGTGTGATAATCTGATTGATAAAACACCTAAACTAAAACATCATGAGGGCTTTTTGCTCATAAAAGCAAAGCCCATGCATCTAAAACATGACTGATAAATATATGTCGCTTATAGACTACTAAAATCATGAACAGTTCTGATGTTAATATCAAGACACATACCGATGTTTTGGCTATAAACTCATGCATTCATCAATATGAATGCTTATTATACGATAAAATTTCATGCAACAGAAGCTGAAGATGTTTTGCATTGATGCTATATTATCGGTGGTGGTCGTTGTATCATTTGTCAAATGTTGCTAAACTGATCAGTAACTTAATTTTAGGGTTGGTCATGATAAATACACTCTTCTTTACTCTAGGATGTTTGGTTTCGGTGGTTTTGATAGGTGTTTTGACAGGCCATGTTTGGGCGTGTCAAAAACTACCAGTTTATCATGAATATGATAATATGAATTGTCTATCGGAAGGTTTGGCAGGGGTTAAAAAAGACAATAAATGGGGATTTATTGATAATACAGGCAAGGTAATTATTGATTTTGAATATGATTATTCTAATTATTTTATAATGGTGTAGCAAAAGTTAAAAAAGATGACGAAACATTTTATATCAACCAACAAGGTCAGCGAGTGGATTGAGTTGTGATAAGCTTTCAAACCCCAAAAGCATGCTGATATTTTTAAACCATCTGCATTCGCCTAATTTTTGCTACAACGGTTAATGAATGATGAGTTAAGGAGAGAATCATGAATCACCTATCACAAAATTTACGTAAACTCCCCCTGATTGCTTTGGTAAGTGCCGTCTGTTTTGCCCAAACTGCATGGGCGAATGCATGGAAATGCAAAACACTCCAAGTAGCCCATGATAGTATGGGCTGTCCCTCCGAGGGTTTGATAGCGATTGAAAGAGATGGCAAATACGGCTTTATCGATAAAACAGGCAAAGAGATTATTGCATTGCAATATGATGGCATTGATTATTTTCATGAAGGTTTGGCAGCAGTTCAAAAAGATGATAAATGGGGATTTATCGATAAAACAGACAAGGTGGTTATCCCTTTTCAATATGATTATGCTGATATCTTTAGCGAGGGTTTATCAGCAGTTCACAAAAACGATCAATCGGGCTTTATCGATAAAACAGGCAAAGAGATTGTTGCATTGCAATATGATGGTGCTTGGAGTTTTAGCGAAGGCTTGGCGGTGGTTGTAAAAGATAAAAAATGGGGCTTTATTGATAAAGCAGGCAAGGTGGCTATCCCCTTGCAATATGATTTTACAGAAAGCTTTACTGAAGGCTTGGCAGCAGTGGTAAAAGACGGTAAATATGGTTTTATTAATAAAGCAGGCAAGGTGGTTATCCCCTTGCAATATGCTCTTGCTGAGGTTTTTTATGAAGGCTTGGCAGCGGTTGAAAAAGACGGCAAAAGGGGCTTTATTGATAAAACAGGTAAGGTGGTTATCCCCTTGCAGTATGATGTTGTTTATGATTTTAAAGAAGACTTGGTAGTGGTGGTAAAAGACGGTAAATATGGTTTTTTTGATAAAGCAGGTAAGGTGGTTATCCCATTGCAATATGATTTTGCTTGGGGTTTTAATGAAGGTTTGGCAGCAGTGGTAAAAGACGGTAAATGGGGCTTTATCGACAAAACAGGTAAGCAAATTATTGCTTTAAAATATGATGCTGTTGGTAGCTTTAGTGAAGGTTTGGCGATAGTTGAAAAAGACGGCAAATATGGTTTTATTGATAAAACAGGTAAGGTGGTTATCCCTTTTCAATATGATGATGCTAGGTTTTTTAATGAAGGTTTGGCAAAAGTTAAAAAAGACGACGAAATATTTTATATTAACAAACAAGGTCAGCGAGTGGACTAATTTTGTTATCAGTTTTTAAGTCCCAAAAATATGTGATATTTTTGGGGTTAAGTTTTTACATTTGACTAAATCAAAACCCATGACAAATACACCATGAGTTTGATTTTTATACATTATTTATCCAGCTTTTGTTCTTTTAACCATCTTGCCATCTCATTGGCAACTTGGACATTATTTAAATCGCTAAAAGGGAAATGGGTATTGCCTTTAATGCCAATTTTTGGCAGATGAATGACTTGTACATTGCCCCCATGTTGATTGACGACATTTGCCCATTGTTTGGCAAGGGTCATACGCGTGTACCATTACTCACCGCCTTGAGTGCCGTCCAATTTTTCAGGAATAAAATCACCAAAATAAATCACAATCGGCACACGGGTCAATTTTTTAAATTCATCAAGGCTGACGGTCATTGGTGCAACATCACCAAATTTACTTTTTTGAATGGCAGGCACTTGTCCTTGTGGAAAAGGAAAACTCCCCGGTTCATACGCCACAATGCCTTTGACTTTATTGCTTGCCATGGCGGTTGTCCAGCCAATCACCCCACCTGCCGAATGGGTAACGAACACGCCACCGCCTGTTTTATCAAAGAGCTTGACCATGCTATCGGTAATCACTTTGACATCAAATGCTCCTGTGCTTGGTGTCATTTGGCGGAAAAATTGTTCTTGACTGGCTTTGTCCTTGGGAAATGCCACGCCTGCATTCATGTTAGGATAAACGCCAATGCGAAATTGAGCGTACCAAAATTGGTCATCAGGGGTAGCACTAAGTGTTTCGGCAACGGTGCTTTGCCCTGCTTGTCCACGGCGGGGCTGGTCAATCAAATAAACGCCATAGCCTTTACGCAAAAATAGCGTATCAAAGCCTTCCCGCCCATCGGCTGTGGTTTGCCAACTGCGTGCCGATTGTCCATGACCGTGTAAGAAAATCAGGGGTGTTTTTTTGGCATTGACAGGAATTTGATAAAAAACGCTGGCATGGTCGCCATGCAAAGTCATTCCCCCTGCTTTTACAGACGCATTATACACATTCCAAAAGTTATTACTGTCCTGATTTGCTATCTCGTTTGGAATAGGCGTGTAAGTGCCTTCGCTGACTTTAACGCTACCACCAACTGCAAAACTGCCTTGTTTGGCGATGGCTAAATGTGATGAATTTTGCGGTAAAATGCTACAACCTGAAAGCACCACTACGCTCAATAAGGTAAGTGCAAAAAATTTGTGGTTCATAAAATTGTCCTAAATTTCATCATATTAAGAAATATCAGTTGTCATGATTAAAAGTATCCATGACTATTTTCCTTCAAGCACCCTTCTTGCATTATCCGCCTTTTCATCCCCCAATACCCTTTGCACACCATCAATCACTTGATACAAATCTTGTTTACTCACCCCTAAATTTTGGGTATTTTTAAGATGTGAACTTAACTGGGCATTGACATTACCAAGAGCCATCAAAGTTGATAGCGTTACTAATTGACGATTTATAGGGCTCAGATTTTCACGGCTAAACAGATAGCCAAATAAATGGGCTTTGAGTGCATAATCCGCACCTGCTACCCCTGCCAAAACATCAGGGGGCGTGCGTCCTGTCAATAGAGTTAAATTTTCTACACCTGTTTGATAGGCTTGCTCACCATCAACAAACGCCACTTGTGATTGTCCTTGTTTATCAATAATACCTTGATTTTGACGGTTTTTAATAACCGTTTGTAAGGTATTAATGCCATTTAATGCTCTTGGAAAACCTGCATAGGCATATTGATGGATAAAAATTTCTTGAATTTCATCAACGCTTAACCCTGCACTTAGCCCATGTTCAATGGCAACACTCAATTTATCCAACTCGCCCACCGCAGACAAACTGGCAATCGGTACAATGGCAAACTGTTTGGCGGTTAAAGGCGTATTTTGTTTAAAACGGTCGGCATTGACTTTGGCATTTGGCAAGGTGTTTTTGTCCACTTTTTCTAGCCACGTTACCTTGTTATTGCTCGCATTGGGGCTGATGGCGATATGCGACATTTTGCTATGAGCGGTTGCTCCGTGCCAATGTTTGACATTGGGCGGACACCAAATCATATCGCCTTTTTTGATGGTTTGGATTGGCTTGCCCCATTCTTGGGTCAGTCCTTCGCCTTCGGTAACAATTAAATATTGCCCTTGTGAATGGCTATGCCAATCGGTGATAGCCCCTTTATCAAATTGTACAATCGCATGACCATCAAGGCTTGTGGCGATATTGGGCAAGCGTGCAAACTGTGCCTGTCCGCTAAAATGCTCACTTGGTGCGGATTGATAAGTCAAATCTGCTTGATGGGTAATGGTTTGATTGGCAAGGGCAGGACTGCCAAGCATAATAGCACTTACTAATAAAATCAGTTTGGTTTTCATAAACAACGCTTCAATGTATTGGTGAATAAACATAGTGTAATCGCCCAAGCATTGAATTAAAATCAATAATTTAGCAATTCACAATTGCTAAAAATGCAATAATAGTTACGCTGATAAAAAATACCTACAAAAAAACCTAGTCAAAACTAGGTCTTTGGTGTTTTATAACATTGTGATAAATTAGGCTTTGCCTTTAACAATTTTCATGATGTTTAAAAAATGCGGTGAAAATTGAGCAAAAAATTCATCATCACGACGCTCTAACAACACTTCCCCCATCATCTTTAACCCCACAAAAAAGCGTTGCAAAGTTTCATCATCATACTCTGGGTGAGTGGCTTTGACTTTTTGCAAAATGGCAAATAAATCATCGTGATTGGGAGCATTAAATTGAATGCTTTGAGTTTCAACAGCTTGACCTTTGGCATCTGCCAAATGTTCAACGGTAATACGATATTGATGTTGTTTCATAAGATTGCCTAATGGATAATAGAAATCACCAGTGTACGCAATAAATAAATGAAAATCAATATCATTTATATAGCCGTTTTCTTACACTTGTGTGAAGCCCCTATGGGTATAAGGGCTTTATTGGCAATATTAATACGCTTAATCCTTAATCGCACGCTCACCAAGCCATTTCACCATGGCAGGGTCTCGATGACTAAAAAACAGCGTGCTATTGCTATCCAACCCTTTGATAAGTGCCATCTCATCATCACTTAAATTAAAATCAAAAATATCAATATTTTGTGCCATACGTTCAGGATTGACCGATTTAGGATTGACAGGAATGCCTTGTTGTACTAGCCATCTTAACATCACTTGAGCGACTGATTTGCCATAGTTTGCCCCAATCTGACTTAGGATAGGATTTTGAAAAATATCATTTTTTCCTTCTGCAAAACTTGCCCACGATTGCAATGTAATCTGATGTTCTTGATGAAATGCCAATTCTTCTGCTCGTTGATAAAATGGGTGCATTTCAATTTGATTGATGGCAGGTTTGATTTCAAAATGGGTCATCAAATCCATCACACGGTCATTATGAAAATTACTGACACCAATGGCTTTAATTTGTCCTGCTTGATACAATTCTTGTAAAGCACGCCATTGCCCCAGATGAGACCAAACAAGCCGTATTAGATGCCCTACAAGCAGGCTATCGCTCTATTGATACTGCTGAAGCTTATCAAAATGAAGAAGCGGTAGGACAAGCCATCAAAGACAGTGGCATTG
>JBHCHC010000170.1:0-4150 GCA_041802645.1 Moraxella sp.
AAATCAATTCGCCCCGCCTTGCCAATGCGATCGTTGACTTTACAAGTGATGGATTTGCCTGTTTTGGTATTGGTAACTTCTACATAAGTGCCAAGCTTATATTGATTTGAGGCACAGGTCATGCCATTATTGCTAAACACCTCGCCATTGGCTGTTTTGCGACCATTAAACTTGTCGGCATAAAAAGAAGCGGTCGTTGAAGTTGAATTAGCAGAGGCTTGCATGCCGATGAGGGCGGTTAGGGTTAGGACGGTTAGGTTGAATAAGCGCATGATATTATTAACTCTTTGGTTGAGGTTGATGATTAAATGCCATACCAAAAGCACAAAATAGTTTTTATTATAACAAACCATCATTCAAAACATGTTAAGCAATTGCTACTTTTTGTTACTATTTTATCAATTTTCAAATTTACTCTTAAATCCACTTTTCTTATACAATTAGAATACTCATATAGAATTTATAGAACTTACGTGATTTGTACATTTTTTGTGAGAAATTTAGCTTTTTACAAGGTGAAAATAACGCTTTATTACCTTTTATTACACAATAAAAGGACAATAGCAATAAAAACCAACTACAATACTTGGACACGCAGAATATTTTCTGTTGTGTTTTGTTCATTTTAATCATTGTTTTTAAATCATTAAGATTTAATAAGGACCACCCATGAAAAAACTCATCGCCCTATCGTCATTGACCGTTTTGGCTCTAACTGGTTGTGCCAGCACTCTAGATGACACTCGCCTAAAAACCGTTGAAGGCGAAACCAAACTTGTTAAAGTGGTGGATATCCCAAGTTTTGACATCGAAATCGCCCCACGTAAAGCCAGCTGTGAGCTTACTGACACCGCGGGTAATAAAGTGGCTAGCGAGTGCTTGCAGTATCGTCGCACCTTTGAGCGCAACTACAACACATTAGGTGGCAGCATTGAAGGCTTTACTTTTGAAGAGGGCAATCGCTATGTGCTAAACATTAGCCAAACCGCTGTGGCAGATGAGGCAGCAGGCAAAGTTGTTCCAGTATGGAAACTAAATAAAGTAATTTCGGTGAATCCTGAAATCATCAACCCTGCTCAATAATTGACAAATATTCAATTATTGGATTGGGGCTAAGTTGAGTCAGCATAACCCCAAGGGACTTTAGATCATCCATATAGTCTAAAAACCAGCATTGGGCAAACCTAGAGTTTATCCTAACTCGTGAGTTTGCCCAATGTTTATTTTGGCAAAAAATGTTATAATGAATCAAATCTTTATCATGGTCATTTTATGAGCATTCGCACGCCAAAAGAACTTAATCATGCTCCAAGAAAACGCTTTGGGCAGAATTTTTTACATGATACCAGCATCATCCGTCAAATCGTTGATGTCATTCACCTGTCTCGCTCTGACAATCTCTTAGAAATCGGACCAGGGCTTGGGGCGTTGACTGAGCCTCTACTAGCAGAAGTCGATGGCATGACGGTGATTGAGCTCGATCGTGATTTGGCAGCAAACCTAAAAATCAATATCGGAGCCAATAGCCATTCTGATTTTACCATCATTAACGATAATGCCATGCACATTGACTACCGAGAGCTCGCCAAAAATATCGGCAAAGGTTCATTTCGTGTGGTGGGCAATTTACCCTACAACATCTCAACCCCGATTTTATTTCGCCTACTAGAGTTTAGCGACATCATCATTGACATGCACTTCATGCTCCAAAAGGAAGTTGTAGACAGAATCACCGCCGAACCTAATACAAAGGCTTATGGGCGGCTGTCAGTCATCATGCAGTACCATTGTTTGGCAGATTATCTTTTGACCGTCCCTAATGGTGCTTTTAATCCTCCACCAAAGGTCACCTCCGCTGTTTTTCGCTTAACTCCCCATCAAATCAAGCCCATGCAAGCCCAAGATGAAAAACTCTTCGCTGACATCGTGCGTGAAACTTTCAACCACAGACGCAAAACTCTGCGTGCGATTTTCAAAAACCTTCCCACACTACCAAACTTAGATGAGGCAGATTTTGATCAAGCTGGGATTAACCCTCAAGCTCGCCCAGAGACCCTTAGTGTGGCAGACTTTGTCAGGCTCTCTGATGTGGTTTTTGCTAAAAATCAATAATAACTAGACCATACATCCTACTACACCTCCCAAACCCAAAATGAATAAAAAAACAACAAAAGCATACCGACACGAATATGTCATTGGCGATTTACAGGGTTGTTTTAATGCCTTTAACCGCTTACTTGATGTCTTAGGGTTTGACGAGACCCAAGATAAGATTTGGCTATGTGGTGACATTGTGGCTCGTGGCGAGGATTCACTTGCCACACTAAGGCAAGTTAAACGCTTGTCTGATGTGAATGCCCTAACCACAGTGCTTGGCAATCACGACATCACACTCATCGCTACGTGGCGAGGGGTGCTACCCATAAAACCCAAAGATAACACCAAAGCAATCTTTGATGCTCCTGACTGTGATGAGCTACTTGATTGGCTACGCCGTCAGCCGTTTTTGGTATTTCCTAACGACAAGACCGTCCTAACTCATGCTGGTATACCGCCCATATGGAAGGTGAAAGATGCCAAAACATATGCCAAAGAGCTGTCAAAAGTATTCTCTGGCACGTTAGATGACCTAGATGAGCTGCTACCAAACTTATACAGTAAAGCCATTGAGCCATGGTCAGATGATTTAACAGGTCATGCTCGCCTAAGGCTTATCGCCAATTATTTTACCCGCATGAGACTGTGTGATGAGCAAGGCACGCTTGAATTTTCATTTAAAGAAAGTCTTGCCGATACCATGCCATTAGGGTATCGCCCTTGGTTTTCATGGCAGACGCATCGCAAACGCAAGATTTTATTTGGGCATTGGGCTGCCTTAGAAGCCAAAGTTATTACCTCGAACATTCACTCACTTGATGGAGGCTGTGTTTGGGGAGGTCAGCTTGTGGCGTATCGACTTGCTGATGAACAAATCTTTACGGTTAATGGTGCTGATGACAACAATGACAAACACAGACGATGACAAGGATAATGATGAACAGCAGTGGTGATAAAATGACCTCAAAAACCTCAACTCATTTGACAACTGCCACAACACAGCCACTAAAAATCATGACCTCTATCATGCTAGGCTTGATAGTGGTCGGCTGTGCTAGCAAACCCATTCATCAAAGACCGCACGGTTTTTATCAACACGGTATTCCCGAGCGTTATCAAGTTCGTCGTGGTGACACTGTCTCCAAGATTGCAGCTCGCTATGATCTTAATTGGCGAGAAATCAGCAGAATCAACCGATTAGATGCCAATCACACCATTCGAGTTGGGCAATGGCTTGTACTCACACCCACATCAAACAGCAGATATCAGCCCATACCCGCTAAAACCAACCCTGCCCCACAGCGACCTATCAATGTCATCAGAGACGTTAAGCCCATTCATCAATCGTCTGTGACGACCGCCTTGCCCCACACAATATCAAAATCCAATCCCACCCCAAATCACCATCCAATCCCAAACTCTACCCCAAACTCCATCACAACCGTAAGCCCTGACAATAATTCTCACATCTACACCAACATCGCCCATGTGCAGCCCTTTGGTTATCCCACCGACAGAAGGCTTAACATCGCAAGGCATTTTGGCACACCTGTTTATTTAAATGGTCGCCCTACTCAGTCTGAGGGAACTTGGTTTTTGGGAGGTAATAACGAGCCTATAAAAGCAACTCAGTCAGGCGAGGTGATTCAGACCACTCAAACAGCGACAGGTGATGTCATCGACATCTTACACGAGGGGGGATTTATCAGCAGTTATTTTCACGTCAAGGATGTCATGGTCAAACAAGGTCAGCGAGTCAATAAAGGTGAAGTGATTGCCAAGATGAGGCAACAGCAAAGTGGGATGGCACTACTTGAACTTCGCATCGCTCAACATGGCAATTATATCAACCCCATGATGCTTCTAAAATAAATATCAACAATGAGAGCCCAAAGAAAAATGAGATATGGCGGCACTGTAACTAAACTATACTCAACCACCCACCCCACTTAGCAAACAATAAATTCAGTGAGTACGCCATCATGGTTTGACATTTAGAATAACACTTAGTCTTTCTTTTAAACCTTGTTAAGTAATGCCTGATTAAACTGTT
>JBHCHC010000171.1:0-29884 GCA_041802645.1 Moraxella sp.
AACACTACCGTCAATGTTGGCGGAGCAACTGTCAATGATATCGCCAATGACTTCACCTTAGACGGTGCCAACCTAAACACCAAACATCTGACAGGTACCGTAGGTGGTGACTTAATCGTTAAAAGTCGCCAAGACACCTATGAACACCACAGCAAGCAAAAGAGCATCAGTGGTAGTGTGGATGTCGGACTTAGCGGTGACGGTAGTGCTTCCTTAAACCATGGCAAACAAAACCTAGATGCCAACTACAAGGCTGTCACCCACCAATCAGGCATCAAAGCGGATACTTCCGACCTTGTGATAGAAGGTCAAGGCAAATTCACGGGCGGCTACCTACTCACCCAAGATGCCCAAAGCAATCAAACCGTCTTTAAGCAAGGCATCATCACCGAAGACATCCAAAATGAGCTTAGCTACAAAGGCAAGTCCATCCAAGTAGGCATCGGTGCCAGTCGCAGCGAAGGCAAAAACAGTGCCTCACCCTCAGGACTGGGCTATGGTGAGATAGGCGACCACCAAACCTCCACCACCCACTCAGCCGTCACAGGACAAGCAGGTAAGGTAGAGGCAACGATTGCCACGGCGGATGCACTAAACGAGCCACTCATCAACAGCTTTAACGAAGATGGGGCAAAAAAAGAGCTGGATTTGCAGACGTTTATTACGTCGGAGTTTGATGGTGAACGTCGACAAATCAGAAGTAAGTACGCTAAAAAAGCAGAAGAATATCGCAAAGAAGCCGATAGCCTTTTGGTAACTGACCCACGCAAAGCAGAACTAGAAGAACAAGCAGCCACCATAGAACAAAACCTAAGAATCTTTGATGGTCTTACATCCGCTCTATACGCTCCTAATGCAGGGGGTGCCACTGGCACTGTAGCAAGAGCGGTTAGTCCAGAGCTTGCCTATCAAATCGGTCAAGAATTTAAAAAACAAGGCAAAGAGCAATCAGCCCAGCATCTATTAGCTCATGCTGTACTAGGCGCAGCAGTCAGTTATGCCACAGGCAATGACATCGCAAGTGGTGCATTAGCAGGGGCAACCAGTGAAGTGGCTGCACCTATCTTAGCAGGGTACTTATACCACACCGATGACCCAGAAAAGCTTACCCAAGAGCAAAAAGATACCATTACCAGTATCATTACCCTAGCAGGTGCCACCGCCACCTACTCAGCTACAGGAGATGTTGGTAGTGCGGTGAGTGCTGGGGAAGTTGCCAAGGGGGCGGTGGAGAATAATTATGATGGAGATTGGAAAGATAAGCCAAACGCTCAACTAGCCAAAGAAACTCGTGAGTTTATGAGTGATGAACAGGCATTGATTATTAAGGATGCATTATCTATCGCACTCCCTGCTTTAGATTCGTTGGAATTGGCTAATAAATATAAAAATGCCAAAACTGATTCTGAAAAACAAGCAATTTTAGCTTCTGCATTGAGTATACCTGTTAATAAAACTGGAAAAATATTAAAAGCGGTCAAGTCTGGCAATAAAGCTGATGTGGCAAAAGAAATGACAGCCGCTCAAAAAAGACATGAGACTTACCTTAAACATAGCGCTAAATGGAGTTCTGGAAGTTTTAAAGATGCCTATAACAGATTAACACCTGGGGCAAAAGGGGTTGTAAGTAATGATGGAGTTAAAACTCGCTATACCAGCTCTGATGGGCGATACATTATAATCAAAGATAATGAAAATAGTTATTATCGCATTTATGATAATAACAGAAACCAATACCTTGATAACAATGGCAAGGTTGTTTCCACTGGTTCTAGAAGGGGCAACGATGCCAAAGACTATGTTCAGCAACAAACCCATATTAAGGATACAGATAGTGATTAATACTAAGTTATGCCCCATCTTTTGCTTAACAAAAGATGTAGAGATAGCAGAATTTCATGAAATGATCGATTGGGCTTATAAAAATAAAGATGAAAAAACTGTTCTTATCTTAGATGAAAAAGATGTTCAGTATTATCAAGATAAAGGATTGTGGGAAATTATATCCAATGAAACAGGAAATTGGTTATTTGGACTTTATGAAGAAGAGTGGGTTTTAGATTTTGATATTATGAAAAACATAATAAAATCAATCCACAAAAATAATATTCATATTGATGAAAATATTGAAAAAATATTATCTATATTGGATTATGCGATTATAAATAAAAAATCGGTTATTTTTTATTTATAAGCTGACATTTATAATTTTATAGAAATAAAGACTGGTTTAAAAAATCGGATAAAAAAGATGAGAATTCAGAGGGTGTTTATGATGGTCAGGGACAACAGCTTGACACTGAAAAACCAATATTCAATCAAGATCTAAAAAAAGCAGAACCAAAAGAAGATCTTCAAGCCAAAAACACCTGTGCTGCCCCACCAGCTTGCTTTACCGCAGGTACACTCATTGAAACCAAAGATGGCTTAAAAGCCATTGAAGCCTTCACAGGAGGTGAGCTGATTTGGTCTCGTAATGACATCACCTTAGAATACGGTTATCACCCTGTCATTGCCACCAAAGCCACGCCAGACCAACCCATTTTCCAAGTAACGGTTAAAAACAACCAAGGAGACATAGAAACCCTAGAAACCACAGCAGAGCACCCATTTTGGATTAAAAACACTGGCTGGCTAAAAGCGTCTTTACTAGAACAAGGCATGATACTGCTTGATAGAAACAATCAAGAAGTAGAAGTACTAAGCCAATACCTGCTACCCAACCACACCGACACCGTCTATAACATAGAAGTAGACCACTTCCACACCTATCATGTCGGTAGATTGGGTGTGTGGGTGCATAATGCGGATTGTTGTGGGGTTGATACATCTTTAGCCTCTAAATGGAGCAATATAGAATTTAGTTCTAGACATTCTTTGGAGAGCCTAAGCGTTCCCAAGAAAACTGGCAACACTATTGTATATGCCAGTAAAAAAGATATTAATGCTGATATTAAGGAAATTAGGGAAAAAGGTGAATCTATTAGGTCGGGGAATACATTTAAGGTATCTAGCGGTCGAGTGTATGAAATACATGGTAATTCAGTTCATCCAGTTAGCGGTCCTAAAACCGTTAATATAACATCTAATGAGTATAATATTTTAACGCTAACAAAAAAAGAAGGTGGGATATCGAAAGCTTATAATTCCTTGGAAATTCAATATTCAAAAGGAATACTCACCAAAGAACAATACGATAGAACAAAGATGTTGATAGACATGATTAAGGATAAAAAATGAGTGATAGTTTTTTATTTTTTACAAATAAGCATATAACAGAGTGTGAAGTGATTCATTATTTAAATAATCATAGTTATTACACATTTGAGTCTATGGATTTCCCAAAGAATGGTGCTGATTTTTTTGTTATGTATAACAATCACAAATGCTCGTTTTCAACAGAAATCATGCTTATATCAAAAACTATAGATTGTAATTATATATTACAGCTGTTTAAGGATTTTGCTAAAAAATTCTCCTGTTTGATTCTCACTGAATCCTACTCTCTTATAAATTCAAATTCAGAATACATCATTATTGATGATAATGGTAGCATATTTAATGTTGATATCATTGAAATGTATGATGACAATAAGGAATTTCTTGGATTGAATATTGTTGAGAATTCTATGATGCTTCTGAGAGCATAACCCAAGAGCTGATATTCTTGGGTTAGGGAAAATTAAGATGGTTGGAATATTTTTATCAGTTAAAAAAATAATTTTTTTTCTAAAATAGATATTAAAACTTCAAACAATTCGTTTGGCATTCTAGCGGTAGACAACTTCCACACCTACCATGTGGGTAGATTGGGTGTGTGGGTGCATAATGCGGATTGTTGTGATGTTGACGTTAAAACATCAGCCTTACCTGTTGCTGAAGCTAAGAAATCAGACAAGATTGATGAAATCTACAAATCAAATCCCAAACATACATTAGGGCAAGCAGGAAATCGCCCAAACGCTGGAATTGAACCGAGAGATTCTTTTGAGTTATTTGAGGCGAGCAAAGTGGTTGGAAAACAACGTTTTTCTATTGATGCAAATGGTGAAATACATCGTTTTATGAATTCCAATTCACCTGACGGTTGGCATTGGGCTGGATCAACAGCAGACAAATCAGCTCCATTGCAGTTAACAAATGAGCAGAAATCTGCGTTAAAAAAATTGTTTCCAGAGCACAAAAGCAATAAAAGACTAAGATAAAATGATAAAGCATGAAATATTTGACACCTTTAAAAAACTTGGCATTAGATGGCACCTAAATGAACATTTAGGGGCTGATTTTGGTAGTGTTTCTCTTTACTTTGATGGAGTGTGGTATCCAAAAGATCCACCAGATAATTATAATTTACACACTATTTTTTCAAATTTAAAAAATAGCCTATCAGAACCTTATTATAGTGGTGGAGTAACTGGTAAAGATTTTGGCGAAAGAAAATTTGACTTAAATTTGTTAAATAATCTTGAATTGCCAGACTTAATTTCTGTGGAGACAACTGAATTAACAGGAATAGCTTCCCATGATTGTTCTTATGGCTGCTTGGTTGTTTATATCGGATTTAGTGGAGATATAGAGAGGATATTTTACTCATTTGATTTAGGTGCTACCTATAAGGAATTGAGATTACCAAAGGGAACCTTTGAAAGCTTGGTGTGTAAACTTCCTATTTTGAAATAACTTTAGCTTAAAGCTAAAAGATGTGAAAGGAGTTATGGTTTTTTCAATGATACATATAACTTTGAAATTCATGATTCATTAAGACCTGATGAAGTTCTGAGAAATGCTAATACTAAAATTGGTGACCCAACTTGTGGCTCAAGAAGTGGTTGTGTTGGATTTCAAATTAAATTTGTAGGAAACTATCAATACTCTCAAGTTAAAAGAACGCCATTTTGATTTTTTTGGGAAATAAAATAATGTTTAAAAAAACCCTGATATTTTTTATGTTAATAACCATGCTAATATTTTATTTTGTTACTAGTAGAGATAGTGGTGTTAAAATTGGAAACTTTTTATTGATGGAAATTCATAATGGAGTATACTATCTTTTTGAAAATGATGGAAAATCAGTTTTAAAAAAAGGAATATTGCATTATTACCGTGACAAAAATTATTATATTTTATATGGAATTGATGTTGAGTTATGCGATAAAGATTCTATTTACTTTATTTTAAAAGATCAAAGAATTTATTTAATTATTGATGATAAAAAAAATGATATATTTATATTTAATGATATAAATGATTTTCATAAATATGCACAAAAAATTAACATAAAAATTAAAGATACTGATTATATTGACAATTTTTTGAAAAAAAATCCAAATAATATAGATCTTGCAAAAAAAGATGGTTGTATTTAATATTAATAATAAACGAAATAAGAAAAACCCAAAGCCACCTGCACCACTGGCACCGTTTGCTTTACCGCAGGCACACTCATTGAAACATCAGAAGGTTTAAAAGCCATTGAAACCTTCACAGGTGGCGAACTGATTTGGACACGAAATGACATTACCCTAGAATACGGCTATCGTCCTGTCATTGCCACCAAGGCAACAGGTGCTGCCAGCATTGCTTATGGGGCAACGGGTGATGTCAGTAGTGCGGTGAATGCTTCTGAGGTGGGGAAAGGGAGTGTGGAGAATAATAACTACACTTGGACTGCAGAGAATTTTGGTATGACTGTATCGGACATTAACCATGGTATTGCAAAAATGGAGCGTTGTCAGGCAAATCCGAGTGCAAGCGATTGTCAGCCAAGAAAAGATTATTTGGGGGATTATTCTCGCAATGTCGTCAATAATGCAACATCTGGGATCAATACCACAGCTTCTGCTGAAGCCTCAGGGGTGGCACTATTTGGCTTTTCTCAAAGCAGAGGTATTGCTACGGACATTAAGGGCAATACTTGCACAGTTGATGCGACTTGCTTTTTGCTTGGACCAAGAATTGGCGGATCAGTTAGTCTTAATGGGGAAGTAGCAACAGGAAATCTTACACCAGGAGAAAAATATTATGGCGTTTCAGTTGATGGTGCTATAGTTCCTATTGCGGGAGCGAAAGGTAATGTGTCTTTGTATAGTAATGGTTCGGTGGGGTATCATGGAGGAGCATCATCAGGAGCTGATTTTGGTTTGGCTATAAAGGTTTGTTCGGTACAAACAGAAAAAGAGTGCAAATAAACATGAATAAAAAAATTAATTTTATATATTTCTTTCTTATTTTTATTTTGGTATTTTTTGGTAAATATTTTGCAGACAATTTAAGAATATTTTTGTTTGTGTTATTATTTATAACAGCAATTTTTCATGCAAAGGATACATTTAAATATATTTTAATATCTTTGAAAGATATGATTAAGCAAATAAGAAAATGAGTTTATGAAAGATGTAATTGACGATTGGATTTAGAGGGCAATTAAAGACTTTGGATAGCTTGCCCCACAGGCAGTGGCTGACTTCTCACAAAGTCGCATCAATGTCATCAATGACAATCCCAATCTTACCCAAGAGCAAAAAGACGCAGAAAAATCCAAATGGGAAGAAGGTGGTATCTATCGTGTTGCTCTATATACAGCAACAGGGTTATTGGCGACAGAAACAATAGAAGGCGGATTATCTGCAGGCACAACCGCCTACACCATCCCAAAGATTGATGAATATCTCACAAATCAAGGCTTTAACAAAGAAACAAGAGATATCACCCTACTTGCTCTTTCTGCAGGATTGGGGGCGGGTATTGGCGACAGCACCGCAAGTACTGCTAACAATGTAGGGCAGACAGAGGGGAATTATTTGAGTCATGTTCAATTCAGAAATAAGATTCTTTGTATTAGAGAAGGTCTGGGAAGCTGTGCGGAGTATGATAAGATATCCAAAGAGCAAGACGAAAGACTAAGAGCAACTTGTTCAAGCAATCCAAATAATGTCGAATGCCATCGTATGATGAGGGAGGCTTTGGAATATGTGGGGCAAAACAGAAATCATTATGGAAAGACAAGCGATATCCAAGATTCAACCAAAAGGGTGTTAAATGTTGCTAATTATGTCGGTTATCATACCATTGATACCCTTGACGAAAGAGCAAATTATTTTGGAGCAATGTATGGATACACAGGACAACCATGGTTTAGGGAGGCGGAAAGTGAATCAAGGAGTTTTTTAAGCCTTAAGGGAGCAGATAAGTCATTTTATTCAGATTGGATTGCGGAAGCTGGAGGGGTTATTATGCGAAATGGTAGGTCGGAATTTCAGTATATTTATAATAATCATGTGGGGCAAAGTAACAGCTGGAGCTATAGAAGGCTTGTAAATGAACAGCACGACCGAGAATTGCAAGCGGTGCATGAGAGACATTATAATTCTTGGAACAGGGCAAGTAAGTTTTTTGTGGATTCAGCTATAAAACTCAGAAGATGGTCTAAATCTGGCGATTTTTTGAATCCAAACCACAGAGTTGATGTTGGTTGTGAAGGCATGAAAGAAGTTAAGGAATGTCAATAATGGGAATGGGGTATAATCTTTTTGCCATAATAATGATTTTAAATTTTGTTTTCCTGATAACTTTTGGAGTATTAAGTTTTTTTTATACATCTATTTATTGGCGAAAATTATTTCTCGTGGCATGAATAAAGTGCTTTTAGAAAAATATATCAGAATATTTTCATTTTTTAGTATATTTCCATCAATAACTTTGATTGGTATATTAATTCTTTCTGTATTTAATATATATTCGTTGGTGATTTTTGTTTCATTTATTCAAGCTGGCTTTGCTGTTGCACTTATGATGGCATGGATAATGCCACCAATTTTTTTAATAATTAAACCATTGATATCAAAAAGACCCTATTTTCATAAGTTTTTTATCACTTGGTATGGATTAATTTCACTATGTTTATATTGCTCTATTTATGCATTTTTATTGTCATGAGTTATCTTATAAAATATATTAAGTTTTAAAGCTAGGCTTGTTGTTATTTAGCTCAAAAGATTGAACAAAACCTAAGACTCTTTGATGGCATCACCTCCGCCTTATACGCCCCCAACTCAAACGGTATCGTAGGTGATGTAACAAGAGCGGTAAGCCCACAAGTGGCTTATCGGATTGGACAATACTTTAAAGAAAACGAACTTAAAAACCAATTAGATGGCGGTAATAGACCAAAGGAGCAAAGCCCACAACACTTACTGGCTCATGCCATCTTAGGCGCTGCCACAAGTTATGCCACAGGCAATGACATCACCAGTAGTGCATTGGCAGGGGTAACCAGTGAAGTGGCTGCACCTATCTTAGCAGAGTACTTATACCACACCGATGACCCAGAAAAGCTTACCCAAGAGCAAAAAGATACTATTACTGGCATTCTAACTTTAACCACTATTGCAGCAAATAATGTTGTCGGTAAGGACGACGCAAACATCGATCAAATGGTGAATGATGTGAGTATAAGTGAAAATGCAGTTGGGTGGAACTACCTAGTAACTGTTTTGGGAGAAGAAGAAGTTGCGGCATCTGATGAGGTCAAGAATTATAATTATTATGAGTTATTTATCAGAATGGGTTTAGTCGACATTGATGATGTGCCAAATGACATTTTTGAATCCGTGGCTAAGATTGGTCTCAAAGGCAGGGAGAGTGTAACAGCTCAGGACATCAAAGAAACAATGTCTAAAAGTGTTTTAAATTATAAGCAAGAAAGTTTTGCTAGATATTCTGAAAAACAACCCCAATGTGCGGTTTGTTTCTAGTGAAAAAATGGATAACAACATTAATTTGGTTTATAGGAGAGATGTTGACATTATCCCAAAAACTGGTTGGCGTAAACGTATACCATTCTTCAACGGTCCAGACGTAAAATATGGTGATTTCCAGTTATCACAAATCATTATTAATGCCAACAGCCAAGGTGTTTCTGAAATTTATCAAACCCCAAAAGTTTACAACCATAATCATCATTCTGGTGATTACAGTACAGAAATACGCACGGGAAGCAGTTTTAGTACCCTTGGCCCACTTATTGAACAGCCTAACTATATTGATACCTTTAAAGAAGGCTGGTCTGCTGGTGTGGAAACTGTCTTGCAAATGACGCCGTTCTACAAACAGGGAAAGTTGCCCTAAGAGCTTTATCTGGGGCTCCAAGAGAAATAGATGGAAGGCTATTAAAGCAAGTGGTGTTAAATGCCAAAGAAGGGCATATTGCCTACAGTAAAGGAGCTATTGGAAATAAGATTATTGACGATTCTGGTTTTGGGAATTTTGGCAAGAATGAATTAAGGGTAGGATTGGGTAGAACTTCCAACGATTCTGTTCAGTGGCATTCTTTTCCAGGTGTAACAAAAGGGGTGGATGGCGAGCAACTTATTGTTAATGATAAGGAAGCATATCTAAAGGGCTTAGCTAAAGTTTATGAGGCAAGCGGTCAGAAATTGAATAGTCGTACAGAAAAATTGATATCCGATAGTATTGATAGAAATAATATCTATTCTGAGAGAAATGGTTTGCCAGGCACCCATGCTGAGATAAGAACTTATAATTCTATTACTAGCCAATACCCAAATGTCAAAGATAAAGATATTAGTATAGCCACTACTAGAGCGGGGGAAGATTATGGAATAAGTGAGAATTTTCCAGCTTGCACTAGTTGTACAAGTATTTTGCCCAAAGAAGTAAATATTCCCACTGGCAGAATACAGCCTTTACCTAAAGGCAGTGTTCAGGACGGAAAAACATACAAAAGAGAAGAATAAGATGAGTATCTTTCGCTTAAAATCTTACCTATTGACACATCAAAACAACCGTTGGTACTTCCAAGGCCAGCCTTATACAGGAATTATATTTTTTGATAAAGGTGACTTTCAACTTGATGTTTTTGAAGTAGAAGATGGCTACATCACAAAGCCCTACATATCGCCATGTCAGCAAACATTAACGGATGTGTTAAGCTCTCCAATCTCTATTGATAGCTCTACATTTAGTAATGAAGAAGAGGATGTTTATGGTTGTGGAACAATTCCACAAATGTATCAAGATACCGTTTATCAAGGAATGTCTTATAATTTTATAGATGGCAAATGTGTTTATGAGAGCTATACCGATGAAGAAGGCTTGGCAGAAAGTAAAATTCACTGGTCTTATGACAAAGACAATCCAATGCTGGACAATCTAAATCACTTTGAATTACAAAACCATGACAAAAAACTTCCAAAGTCTTTCTATTACTATTATCGCTCAACAAATAAGTTTTCATATTATTTTTTGGATGATAATGACTACCACGAACATATCAGCATTTCATATTTTTCTGATTCAGGACTAATAAAATCCTTAATTTTGGAAGGAAATGTGTTAAAAACAAAATCCTATCTAAATTGCCCAATCAAATTGCCAAAAATATTCAATATTATAGAAAATTATCGCGATTTCATCTTTGACCATCAAGAATCTTTTCATTTGGTTTTGCGTGTAGACAAAAGTTATATTCAGCAACTTTTTGATATATGGTTTGAAAATAATGCCTTCAAAAATATAAAATCCATCAGTATAAAAGGTGTTGAAGGTCTAGATGATTTATCAATTTTTAGTGACAAAAAATATTTTAAAAGCTTATTGGAGCTTGCCGTTGAAGAAACATTGGATGAGTCAATCTTCCGTGATCTAAAAAGCAAAAATCCAAATTTAAGTATAAGATTGTATTAATGAAAAAAAATTAATTTATATTATTTTAGATGTTTTTTATCATGATACCGATAGCAAAACCACAGCAACCGTTGCAGCAATTAGGTTTACTGGCATTGAAAATAATACCATACTAAACGAATATAAAACTATCGCTCAAGATGTTAGTCCTTATCAATCAGGTCAATTTTACAAAAGAGAAATGCCGTGTTTGTTGAAGCTGATAAATAAAATCAAAGAGCCTTTTGATGTCATTATCATTGATGGCTATGTGTATTTAGACGGTAAAGATAAAGCAGGTCTTGGCAAATATTTATATGATGAACTACCCAGCAAAAAACCAATCATCGGTATTGCTAAGACACACTTTCATGGCATCGCATCAGAATATGCGGTATATCGTGGTATTAGCAAACATCCTTTGTATGTTACTTGTGTTGATTTTGATGTTGATATTGCCAAAAACCTTGTAAAAAATTTACAAGGTTGTCATAGAGTGCCTGATATTATTAAAATGGTTGATGGGTTGAGTAGAGTTGGGCAATATAGAATAAAAACATAAAACATCTACTACTCACACAAACCATCAAAAATCATATCAACCCAAAACCCAAATCATCCCATCACCTCCCTCACCACCCTATTAAGCTCTTCCCATCCAGCTTCGCCAGCTCTCTGATAGCAGCTTTGACGATTAGGGAGCGGTTGGCTCTGGCAACTCTACATTCTACTAAGAGTTCATCGATTTGGTCGCTGACTTCTTGGGTGAGTGAGAAGGTTTGGCGGATGTAGGTTGCCTTGCTTTCTTTTTGGATGAGTGTTTGACCTTGTATGCGAGCAATTGCCCCTTGGATGAAGTTTTCTGCTTCTGCTGATTTATTGTCTTGAACTGCTGTTTTGGTTAAGCCTTTTAATGACATCTCTTTACTCTCTTGTTTATGCTTGGGTTTGATTTGGTCTGTTTTGCTTGGCTTTGTTAAAGCCCTAAAAACTCTTGGGCAATGGCACGGATTTCACCACTGGCTTTGCCATCTGTGTCATTTTTGCTTCAAACACAGAAGAGCTATCTTCATCGGCATCATCATAGACATTGCGATTGCTGGTAAAGTTGGTTAGTGCCATAATACCAAAAGACTCGCAGTCTTCTTTGGCATCTAGTATTCTTTGATATTGACTGGGCAAGGTAGGACACTGGGTAATCACTGCTTTGGCTATCAGCTCTGGATTGACCGCTTGAGCAAGTTTGATTAAGCCTTCCATGTGGGCAAGGGTTTTTAAGTCACGACGTTTAGGACGAAATGGCAATAGCATGTGAGTAGCAACGGTCATCGCTGAACGCAAAGCTTCAGAATCTTGACCCCCTGCATCAATGACAATATCCTGATAGCGTTTGGATAACCTCAAAAACAGGATTGGTAACCCTTATGTACGCCATCTTACGCCATTATGAATATGGGGAGTTTGATAAGGCACGACTCAATAAAATCTGTCGTCAAGTTTTGGGCAAAGAACTAAAATATGTTTACTCAATGGGTCGCCCTGATGATGCGGTGTATTGGCTAAAAACCATGTGTGCCTTGCGTGATAGAGCATACACCCCCGAAGAAGTGGCTTTAACCTTTCATGAGTTCTTAGAAGATGATGAGATACCTGATGAAATCAAGCCCTTATTAAAACAAAAAGGCATAATGACTCGTACAGAGCTTGTTGCTCAAAAGCTGGTTTAATTCATTAGAAACTCATCAAAACTCCAACCCCAAACTCACCCCACCAGTCCATTCCTTTTTACCAAAGTACTCAGGTTGTCTGATGGGGTGCCCTGCAAATAGGTCGTAGTTTAGACGTAGTGGTTTAATGTACCCTTTCACACCAACTGCCCCACCGACCAAAGTGTGGCCGAGCAGTAGATTGTCTTGTTCTTTATTTTGCATGGCGATGCTGCCAGCATCCAGCCCCAGATACAGGCTGTGATTGGATTGTTTGATGGGAAAGCTGACATCTTGACGTAGGGTGGCTCCCATGTCACCTGACAGCGTTCGCTCGCCATCAAAGCCACGCACGCTGTATCGACCACCGATACTCATCCGCTCACTGGGTACTAGGGCTTTTTGAGCATATTGAGCTCTAAGATTTGCCTGATAGCCCAGTTGGTAATTATCACCAAGTTTAACAGGTGCGGCGAAGTTTAGGTTGAGTTTATAGATAGGGGTGCGTACCGTACCCTCGTTAAATAGACTCTCAGGCGGTATTAGGGCATTAAATGCCCCTGTGCCACGTTGCACGCTAACATCTGTGGTAAGTTGTTTTTGCCCAAACCTTGTCTCGTGGCGAATGCCTGCTGTCCAACCTGAGATTTTGCGACGTTGCACATCAATCTCGGTATCATCAATATAATTCTTTTGCGATTTGGTAAACCCGCCCATATTAAGCCATGTTTTACTTCTTGCATCTCGATGAGCCAAATGGCTGGCATTTAGACTGATGTTGTCTGAGTCACCACCATAAACATAGTCTTGATTAACCCCTGCTACGCTCTGATGATAAGTGTAGTGACTGGCACTGGCATTAAAGACGGTATTTTTAAGAGGCAGGACATAACCTACGCTGTAATTTTCACTGCCACCTTTGGCACTTTTATGGGTATATTCACCCTTGTTGATGTCATTGCCCAAATCACGACCATAGGTCAAGTACAATAAATCGTTATGCCAAGTTGGATTGTCAAAACTTAGGGTAATACCGCCTTGGTATTTGCCTGTGGATTTTGACCCTGAATCATCAAGACTAAGACTGCCTCGCACCTTTCTTGATGCTGTGTAATTAATGAGCACATCGCTAGCACCCAACTCACCAGAGTCGCTTGGCGTGATAGAAAAATCAGCGTCGCTACTTGGCACTCGCTTTAGATTTTCAAGGGCAGTTTCTAAATGACGGATGTTTAGCACATCGCCAGTCTTAAAAGGCAAGGCAGTCTTAAAATTGGCAGGCAGTCCTGTGTTATCTGTATAGACTGACACACTACTACTTTTGGTATCAGCTTTGATTTGCCCCACAATGCCAGCCACAACGGTCAAAACAAGTCGTCCATCCGACAGATTTTGATTGCCGACCAGCACTCTTGTGGTGGTATAGCCACGCTCAATGAGACGATTTTGGACATCACGGACGATGTTGTTAACATCATTAATGTTTAGACATTGACCCAGAACACTACCTTTGCCATGTGTTAAGGGTGCTAGAGCAAAGGAGAATTGCCCTAAATCCACCTTCTCATCAGTCTGTAGTGGTGCATAGGCGATTTCATGAATCACAAAACAAGGTAGGTTTTCCTGTGTGCTGGCGACAGAGTTTTGCTCTAGCGTAGGCATTGGGACGTGGACAGTGGGGCTTGTGGTCAATGCTTGATTTAGAGCATCCTGTCTTTGTTGTTGTCTTTGAATTTGTTGATTGGCTATTTGAAGAGGGGTATTGGCATGAACATTGGCAATCCCTAAGATTCCCAAAGTGACCACCATCACCGATGGCGTGAGAGCTTGCATGATGATGTCTGATTTATTATGACAAAAACGCATTAAAGACTGCCTTGTAATAAAATTTGGGTGCTATTTTACTATGATTGCATGGGGTTTTCAAACCATTTGGATAGTCATAATCTCTGCCGTTAGTTCAAACAAACACAAAAACCATCAAGCACACCCAAGAGATTGCTTGTTGTTATTTAAATGCTTTTTTAAACCAAAAAAGTTTTATATTAGTTCTAAAATAAAACCAAGTAAACAGCAAGTATTGTAAATGCCAAACCTTCAATTTTAACAAGTAGCCAATGAAGAAAAGCCTTCAGCAAGATAAAAACCACAACCACTCCCATCAACCATCTCGATGATTTTTGGGGTTTTATCAACATAGTAACACTCGTCATTTTGTCTAAGCTTTGAGAGTGTTTGTATGCCGATGGGGAGTTGTTTTTTTGAGGTTCTCATTATTCTCAACCAATAAATCCTACTGGATTTCTTTAACTATTTTAGTTCTAAATAAGTTTTAAAATAAAATTATTTAGAACTAAATTAAAACTATTTTTGTTCTGCTAAAGCTTTTAAGGCATAACGAATGATGCCACTATGACTTTGGCAATACTTTTGTGCCAGCTCTTTTAATAACTGATATTCCTCTTCATTCATCTGAATGGTGTGTGAGATGAATTTTCGACCTTTTTTGGTGCTAGGCTTGTCCTCTGTCGGTTGTTTGCCAGATAAGTCTGCTTGGTTAATAAACTCTTGTTCACTTTTTGCTCGTCTTTGTATCATGCCAATATCTCCGTCATTAATGCTGTAAATTCATCGCTTGCCTTCGGGTTATTACCCTCTATCACGCCCTTACCCTCCGAGATGGCATCGCGGTAGATTTTTCTATCATGTATCACAGCATGTAGTGGGGTTAATAAAGGAAAATCACTCAGGTAATCTCCTGCTTGCTTAATTTCTTGATTGGCAGGATTGGTAGGGGCCAGGGTAAGTAGCCCATAGGTTTTGAGCGAGTCATTAAAGCTTGTGGCTTGGCCAATAACCTCTGACAAATGTGGCAGAGTATCCAAATCCAGTTGTGATGGGCGAAATGGTACAATGAGTTTATCAGCCACCAACATGGCAGTTCTTAGCTCTTTGCTATCATGACCTGCCACATCAACGACCACGTGCTGATACCGCCCAGCCAAGTCTTTAAGCGTGCTTTTGATGTCGCCATATCGCTGAACACAATGCACTGCCTTTAGCCCCGTCTGCTCTCTGTCTCTTACCCAGTTTGCTGAACTTTGTTGAATATCAGCATCAACAAGCACCACATCTCCACCAGTATTGGCAAGGTAACAAGCAGTATTAATGGCAAGAGTAGACTTGCCACAACCGCCTTTTTGACTTCCAAAAAGTATAATCATAATAGACCTAATTTAATTTTAATTTACTATTATATTATAACTTAAAAAGTTATATTTTAGAACTAAATTTTAACCAATTTAACATTAACCCTTGATTGATGAAAATATCTTTCTTTTTAAGGGTCAAATAACAAATTTTTCTTGATAAAATAAAACTTATTTAGAACTAAATAAAAACTTAATAGGTTCTATATTATCATATTTTTAAAACCATTTTATCAAAAATGATACGCCAGATTTTTCTTTGATTATTCAGTCATAGGGGGTAATTTTTATTCACAAATACCCCACAGGCAACGCCACCAACTCCTTATCAAGCCACAGTTTATTTGGGTATTGATTGATGATGACGCCTATGCCAACACCAATCTCGTCAGCTGGCAGTTGCTCTTTTAGGGTGTTAAAGTGTGTGGCGTGTTTTTTGGTGGGTTTGGCGGTCATTTTTATCTCCACAGGGTAGATGATACCGTCTTGCTCTATGATGATGTCAATCTCTTTTTGGTTGGTGTCTCGATAAAAATAAACAGGCGGTTCAATGCCCTGATTGTAGAAGGATTTTAAAATCTCCGCCACCACAAAGCTCTCAAAGAACTGCCCATTTTTAGCCCCATGTTGCAACACCTCTGGGGTTAGCCACTTGGTTAGGTATGCCATGAGTCCTGTGTCTAGCATGTAGATTTTTGGGGTTTTTATTGCTCTTTTTAAGTGATTATGGTGATAAGGTTTTAGTAGATAGACAATGCCTGAGGTCTCTAAAATGGCAATCCAGCGTTTGATGGTGTCCACAGACACCCCCACCTCTTGGGCGATGTTATTGTAATTTAACAGCTCACCACTTCGTGCGGCCACTGCTGTCATAAAGCGAGTAAAGTCGTTTAAATCCCTGATATTGGCAATGTGACGGACATCTCTTTGCAGATAAGTACTGACATAAGAAGCATAATAAACCTCCCAATGCGTTTCTTGCTCATAAAGCCTTGGCATTTGTCCTTTGTGAATCATCTGCCATAGTGTGTCAGGACTGCTCTTGTCATCTGTGGTCTGCTCTTGTCTATCTATGGCGGATTCATAGGCTTTTAAATACGCCTCTGTTGGCACAAACCCCTCAAAGAACTCGACACCCCGAATCTCACGATAAGACAAACCAAGTAGCCTAAGCACCGCCACACGCCCTGCCAGACTCTCATTGACATGCTCCATGAGGCTAAATGCTTGCGAGCCTGACAACAAAAACAGACCATTTTGCTTTTTCTCATCAATGTGCAATTTTAAGACCGAAAACAGCTTAGGGGCGTATTGCACCTCATCTAACACCAAACGCCCTGAGTGATTCATCATAAAGAGCATGGGGTCATCTTGGGCCTGCTCTAAGCGAATGGGGTCATCAAAGGTCACATAATCATACCTCTCTTCTTGTTCACGGGCGGTGTGTTGTAGCAACGTGGATTTGCCCACTTGTCTTGCCCCTGTAACCATGACCGCAGGAAAATGAGCGATGAGCTTTGTTAGCATGTGATGTAAATGACGGGGAATGTACATAATAAAACCTAGTTTAATTTAAGATTACATCTTAAATTAAACTAGGTTTAAAGTCAATGCAATCTTAACATGACCGTCAAACACCCACTCATCTTTTCATTGCATAATCTCTGTCTTTTTTATGGTTTAGTGCATGAGTTACCATAGGGGTCAGCTCCATGATGGGCGTGTCATACGCCAGTTTTTGCATGTCATCTTCTGTAAGAGCTTCCTCGGTGTCTGCACGGTAGAGCTTTAGCGTTACAACCTTGTCTCTAATGGTTTTAATTGACTGTTTAGCCATGTCGCATTGTCTTGTAAATTCCCAAGCATCATCGACCAGCCTTCCACCTGCTCGGTTAGCTCTATCAAGGCAGTCTGCAAGGTTAAAATCTCGCTGTCTTTTTGTGTCAGCTGTTGCTCTAAGTGCGATATCATCTGCTGTTGCTTGCTGATGGTGGTTTGATAGCCAGTCTTCGCTTTGTCGTAGTTGCCCTTGGCTGTGTTGTAGTCCTGTTTGGCTTTGCTGAGCAATTTCGTCAACGGTTGTGCCTGCTTGTTCAATAATGCTCGCTCGTTTTCTAGCAATTGACTCTCTTCGCTGTTGAGTGCTGTTAATGTAGCTATTTGCTTGGTCAACTGCTCGTTTTGAGTCACAAGCTCGCTGATCTGCTTGGTCAATGAGCGGTTTTGTGTTACTACTCTTATCAATGATTTGCGAGTTTTGTTGATGGTATGTCTCAATGAGCTTTTGGTCTGCTCCCACGTCTTTTGAGTATTGTGCCACTCTGTCTCGGCTTGTTGCCACTCGCTGTGTGCAACCCTCCAATCGCCCTCTTCTTTGTTCATGTCGCTTTGCAAGTTTTCGATAAATCCATGCAATAAGGTCTCGGCATTGCTTAAAAAGCCATAAGGGTCGGCTGGCATCTGCTTGACTGCTTGGACTGTCGTTTGTTCTTGGCTCTCTAGTATCGCTGGTTTGTTGTTTTTTCTCGTCCTTGTTTTTGTCCCTGCTTGTTTGGGTTGGTCGGACTCTTGCCCCATGGCGATTTGAAGCGGGGTTAAGGTCAGCTCCTGTGGGTTGTATTGATACATGGTCTAATCCTCCTACAATCTTAGTGTCATGGTGATGGTCGCCTGCTGATGACCCAAGCGAAGTTTCTCTGTCAATTCCCCAATCTCGGTCAAGGGTCGCATCATCTCTTGTGTGAATTGCTTGCGTTGATGATTGAGCTGTTTGCTCATTGCCATACTTTTTGTGAAGCTCTCTTGCACGCAGTGAGCAGAGTGTTGCAAATCGCTCACTTGCTGTTCTAAGTCTTTGATGTTTTTGTCTGTCATAATCAGCTTGTCGCTTTGCTCTATCGTCTTCAATTCGGTTTAAACCTCTTGGTTGCCCTGCTTGATGCTCTTCAAGAGTGAAAGATTTTGCATAGATCTTTCCTTGTATTCTAAACGTTTGTTCGGTGGTGGTGTCGGTCACAACAATGCCTGTTTTATTTTGTTTGACCCGATAGCCTGTGGGATGATTCATGTCCCCATGCACATATTCGATATAACGTTTAACATCACTGGCATTCGTGACATCTCCTTTGGTGATACTGCCACTGATGTACTGGTGAATCTCTTCTTTTTGTTGTTTAAATTTGTCATGAGGGGTACTGCCATCAGGCTTTTTAAAGGGCGTGATTAGAAAATCACGTTCATGTTTTGGGGCATTAGGGTCGGACAATCCATGCTTTTGTAGTTGTATCTCTTTCCAATAATTTAACCGTGCCACATCTCGCCTTTGCTGATAAACATCCAAGTGCTTGCCTGTCTGTAAATCTATCTTAGCAAAAACAAAGTTTAGCTCCAATCGCCCTTTGTCTGTGTGCTCCACCCAATAACAAGCATAACGGGTCGCATCAAAGTTAGGCAGTAACGCCTCCTCAAATGAGACCATAAGCTCTTGTTTTTGTTTTTCATCTAAGGTTTCACTCTCATCAAATGACAAACAGCCACTGGTATAAGTACTACTGGCATTGGCATAATCCAACAAATCAATCTGCCGACTGGTGTGCATCTCATCGCCTCTAATAATGCGTGCCATCCCTTTATTGGCTCGACTATCAAGCAGATAATCCTTCACGCTTTTAGAGGAAGTATTACCCCCACCTTTTAGACCTTGTTTAAAAAATTTAACCAGCACGTCAAGATTCCTCAATCGATTGGGTTAGACCATGAAGCTCTTTATAAATCTCTGATAACGTCAAATTTAGCTCAATAATATCAAGCTCTTCTAATTTATTTTGTGCTTTTTTAGTGTTGGCAACTTTGGCAATTTGATTGATGTTACTGCCAATGCGTGCAATCTGTGAGAACAGTTTTGCATCGTTCTTTCTTTGTTTTTGATTTACCATCGGTTGAGATAAAATGGCATGACGACAATAAGTCACTAAAGGATAACCTGCTTGACTTGCTTTTATTTTTGCTTGCAGATATTCATCATTAAACATCGTGATATGTATGGCTTTACTTCTTTTAAGGCGAGCTTTCTGTTTGGGAAAGATGGAGTAAAAAAGATAAATTCCATCAGGCGTATGATGGCACTGCTCAAACGATAACACGCCATAATTGGGCACGCTTGGGTGCATGCTGGGCAGAGCATAACGAATTATTTTTATTTTTTTATTGGGCATACATCACCACCATTACAATCATTTATCTTGCTAAATAACCACACCAACCCACGATAGTGGGTTGGGCAACCCGATAGGGTTGCAGGGGGGGGTTCAAAGGGGGGTGTTTTTTACCACCCTTGCCAGTCATGCTGTCTGTGTCATTTTTAGTGGAGCGGTAGCGGAACGTGAAAATGATATAGATAGCTATGCTGGCTTATTTTATTTTCCATAAATCATCAAGCCTTAAAACAACCCCTAAATAACCACTGACGTTTTTATTTTTGGGTGAGAAGTTATCTTTACTTTTATACGCAAGTTTGCTGATTAAGTCAAGATGGTGCGAGGATGTTTTTGGGTTGACTTTAATGGTTGGTAGAATTTAAATGATGGGCGGTCAGTGGATTTGTGGGCTATTGATGATATAATGAGAGTATGATTAATCAACCAAGAGGTATAAAGCATGGCATATCAAAAGAAACGTACATTTCGTAGTGAAAATGAGCTTGAAGCCAAAATCAAAGAAATGCAAAAAGAATTAGAGTGGGTCAAAAAGATGAATGCGGTCAAGCCCATTTATCAAGATTTGATGGAGATTCTAATCACCAATGATGATGCCACACTCAGAGCCTTCATTAATGAGGCCAGCAAAGAGTTGCCTAAAAAACATCAAAGACAGCTCTCAGAGGTGCATGATTGGATTGTGCCAGATGAAAAGACAAATAATGACAAAACGGCACAACAAACAGCTCATATCACGCCAGAAGATACTGACATGACTCAGGGCTTTTTTAGTGGCAATTGATGGGTTTGATGAGTCTGGTGGGTTAAAGTCTTATATTGCGAGTGTTAAAACTTACTATAGGCAATTCCCATAATCTCTGCCATTACAAATACATAATCAAAGTTTTTATGAGCCACGCCCTCCGCCCTATCTTGAGAGAATTGCTTTTGTTTGATGGCGGTTATCTTTTTGGCGGTTTCATCCAATATCGCTGTCTGCTCGGAGTGAGACAGACTCTCAAAGTGAGCAATAAAACGCAAATGCCATGCCTGAGCAGGGGTAATCTTCGATGATTTAGAATCAGGTTCGGATTTGGGTAGGGGTGTAACATTGTCTTTAGCTTTTACTGGTGCCTTGCCACGCTTTTTTGAAGTTTTAATCACCGCTTGCGATGCCAAAGCAGGCTTTATCTTTTCAAGTGACAAAGCCTCTTTTGGGGTCAGTTTGCCATCCCTTAGGCGGTCAATCTCTCGGCTAGGAAAATGACGATACAAAGTCTTGGCAGGGATGTTGGTCTGTTTTGCCACATCCGCGTAACGCTGACCTTCTAACAATAACCGCTTAGCTAGGTTTAAACGGTCTTGGTCAGTAGCTCGTCTGCCAACCTTACCCCCGTTCTCAATATATGCTCGATAGCCCTGTTCTGTGCGTTCTTTGATGGTGGCACGTTCTAGCTCAGCAATGGCTCCCATGACTGTTAAAAACATCTTGCCCGTGGGCGTGGAAGTGTCAATATTTTCTGAGACTGACTTAAATTCAATGCCACGAGCAGTCAAATCCTCGACAATCTCAAGCAAATGCCTCGTATTTCTCGCCAAACGGTCAAAGCGGTATACCAGTAGCGTGTCGCCCCTGACAAGCCTAGAGAGCAGTTTAGCAAGCTCTGGGCGGTCTGTACTCGCCCCGCTTCTTGTTTCACTGACAATCTTGTCGGCACCCTGCTCTTTGAGCCGAGCTCGCTGAGTAGAAAGACTGGTGCCACGCTCTTGCCCACTGGTGGAGACCCTGATATAGCCGTAAATCATGACTTTTGCCTAAGTAATTTTGAGAAGGATTACGAGAATTTCGACATTATACAAAGCCAAGCACCAGCAAGTCAAATTAAATTTTCTCAAAATCTAGGGGTTTTGGGAATTATTTGCATTCAATTATAAATAATTCCACAAACCTCACTGCTTTATTTGCAAAAAGTCCAAATTTAAATGTCTAAAATCGGTCAGCTTTTCAAATTTATACTGCTCCATTTCAAATACACCAGCAAAATCGCCATCGTTATAGCGAATCTGTTGTAAACCTTGCAAATGATTTGGGTCAATATTTCTGGCCAAATACATATTAATCAAACGATGCTCTGCTTTTATCTTCTCAAAAATATCTTTGGCTCTGTCAAGCTCAATTTTCTCCTTGGCTTTTTTAGCCTGCTTTTCTGCTTTTTCACGTTCTTTTTTCTTTTTTGTTTCTAGCTCAGCTTGGCGATGTTGCTCTAGGGCTTGCTTGATAAGGTTGTTTCGATGCTCTTCACCTGCTCCAATGTTGTCGGCATAGATATTTTTTTGATTAACAATTTCACGTTCCTTGTCGGTTAAACTATCAAATATATCAACGGTATTAGCATCTCTTTCTTTGTCTTTTGCTTTTGAAATTGTTAATTTTTCTTTTGACTTTTGAGTAACAACAAAGGTAAATCCAATAATCTTGCGTCCATTTTTATGTTGCTCATAAGTGATATCAATATCAGTTTTATCATTAACTTGCTTAACAGCAAAATCAATAACTTTACGCTTTAGAGTTTCCATTCTTGGGTATTCATCATTAATCACACCCAAACGATTTCGTAGCTCATCAATGTCAAACATAGGCGTCCTACCTTTAGTACGCCATGCAATAATAATCTCATACAAACGCACCGCATATTTACTGGTCAATCCTGCTACTTGTTCCAACTCATAACTGGTAAAATTCTTCTCAAGCAGTGTTATCAGAGGGGCAACATCATCAGAGAATTTCAACCTAACAATCGCCTCGTTTTCCACATAGGAGACGCTTTGAACCCAACGGCTCGTAATCGTCTCCTTATTACCTTTCGGTGTTAGCTTCTGATAAGTAAACCTGCGTTCAAACAAATGACTACACGCATCTTTTAGAGCCTGATACGCAACATTCCTATGGACACCAAATTCATTGATGTAATTCTCAGCACAAATAGTCAAGAAATCATCTGATTTAATTTCCTGATTCGTTCTTCTTGCCTCAACCACTGCAAGTAAAATAAGACGTTGTTCCACCAACTCAAGATTGTAACTAGCATTGATGAGTGCATTATCTTTAACAACGAGATTTTTATTCATACAATTTCTAATTATGCAAGGTAAACGGTGCTATATAAATTAGCACCTAAAAACAATAAAGGTGTTATTATACCTTCTTTTGACAAAGGTGTCAAATGCAAGGTAAACGGTGCTATAATGCAAGGTAAACGGTGCTATAATGCAAGGTAAACGGTGCTATAATGCAAGGTAAACGGTGCTATAATTCCTCTATATCCCTTTGTTTTCAAGGCTTTCAGGACGTCTAAAAATATTAAAAATATTAAAAATAAAAAGCAAAAAATCACAAAAAGCGTGATTTTTTGCTTTACTTATTTAATTTTTAAACTTTCTTAAACCCACTCACCCATAAAATTCTCCGCAAATCATCATAAAAACATTGCACTATTTCCACAAATTTTATAGAATAAATCTCATTTATTTTTTGTATTTGATTATTTTTAGGAATATCTAATGAACCGCAATTGCTACCGCGTCATCTTTAATAAAAACCTAGGTCGTTTGGTTGTGGTTTCTGAAAAAACCTGTTGCCAATCTAAAACAAAAGCTCAGGGAGGCAGTCAAAATAATACCGTTTTGATGACCTCACAACAAGACTCATTTGGTTATGGACTTTATGGTAAATTTAAACTTGCCAGCATGGCCGTGCTTTTAGGACTCACTTTTTCGGTGACCTCTTATGCTAATCCAAACACTGCTACAACCATCATCGCCGATCCATCCGCTCCCAAAAACCTACAACCTACCATTTTACCCACCGCCAGTGGCTTAACCCAGGTCAATATTCAAAGCCCTAATGATAAAGGGGTGTCCAATAACCACTATAAGCAGTTTGATGTAGGAGCTGATGGTGCCATCTTAAATAATGCAAGAAAGCCTGTAAATACCCATTTAGCAGGCTTTGTTGATGGTAATCCCAATATGGCTCGTGGTGAGGCACGGGTCATTTTAAATCAGGTCAATAGCACAAATCCAAGCCATCTAAATGGCTTTACTGAGATTGCTGGCGGCAGGGCAGAACTCATCATTGCCAACCCCGCTGGTATTAAAGTAGATGGTGGCGGCTTTATCAATGCCAGTGGTGTCAAATTAAGCAGCAGTACCCCAACCTTGGATGATGCAGGCAATCTGTCCATTAATCCAAATCAAGCACGTGGTGCCATTGAAGTTGCTGGCAAGGGTCTAAATAGCCAAGAGGCTGACTACACCACCTTAATTGGGGATGCTGTTAAGATTAATGCAGCCGTTCATGCTGGCAAAGAGTTGACCACACACCATAAAACCCGTCTCGATGTGGGCAACCTTGGTGGGATGTATGCAGGACGCATTCACCTGGTAGGCACAGACAAAGGATTGGGGGTGAATAATGCTGGAGACATCAGCTCAGGGAGTACCTTACGCTTAGATGCCAATGGCAAACTTACCAACACAGGCTTTATTGGTGCCAAAACAGACCTACACATCAACACCCAAAACACCACCTTAACCAATAAAGGTACCGTAGTTGGTGCTAACATTGACATTCAAAGCAAAGAGCTTGCCAATGAAGGTCAGCTAAGTGCCACAGGTATTTTAAGTACCAACAAACAAGACACGCTGACCAACAAAGGCACCATCAGTGGTGGTGCAGTACAGATAGAAGCACACAGCCTAGATAATACAGGGCGTATTAGTCAGGTGGGGATGGGTGGGTTAACCCTACAAGCCAATCAAGTCGTCAACAAGAACAAAGCTTTAATTGGCAAACTACCCAGTCACAAAGCAATCGATTTGCAACAATTGACAGGCTCGGTAAGCACAATCAGTTCGGGTGGTTCAGCAAATACAGCCACCAATACAATCCCTACACAATCAAATACTACCAGCACCGTCGCACCACAAAGTATTAATGTCCAAGGACATATCAAGGCTGACACCATCAATAATGATGGACAAAATGCCATCATTCATGCTAATAATGGGATTTTGTTTAATAGCCCATCATTGGTGAATGAAAATGGTGCAATTGTTGATGTTGACTCTCTTGACAGTGTTCGCAGTATCAGCAACCAAGGAGGTCAAATTACCGTTGAACATTTAAATTGGCAATTAAATGACTTTGACAACAGCCATGGTTCGTTGACGGCTCGTGAAAGTCTAATCATCAGTAGCCAAAAGACCATTAATAACGAAAATGGCGTTTTGACCTCATTGGGAGAGCTGTCACTATCCGCTAATGCCATCAATAATAAAAATGGCTCCATTCAAGGTGCTAATACCACTTTAACCGCCAACACTATTAACAATGATAAGGGGCTGGTGCATAGTAGTAACACCCTGGACATCAGTGCCAATCAATTATCCAATACAGGTGAAATTTATTCTACTGGCACCGCAAAACTTAACACTAAGACCTTAAATAACTCGGGACTTGTGGCCAGCCAACAGCAATTGCAGCTAAACACAACCAATTTGACCAATGAAGGAGTGATTGCAAGTGGCTTGCAATCAGATGGTAGATTTACTGATGCCAAGCACAACCTAGATATTCGTGCTGTAAATCAACTCCAAAGCAGCGGTTCCATCTTATCATCTGGCAATGCTTCTATTCATGCTGATGACATGAACCTCAAAAATGCCACTCTAACTGCTCAAAGTCTAGATTTATATTCACAAAGAAATATTGATGTCAGACACGCCACTTTGTCCGCCAAAATGGATGCTAAATTAACGGCTGGTGATGGTATTGAGCATCATCAAGGAATGTTGCAAGCAGGCAATAATATTCATCTTGACACCCGCCATCTTGATAACACTGCAGGCTCCATATTGAGCGGCGAAACTTTGTTAATCAAAGCCCAACAAGTGAACAACCAAGATGGGCAAATTAAATCAAACAAAGAGGCGATACTTCAAATTGACTCTT
The DNA here is from genome assembly GCA_041802645.1 of Moraxella sp. Lineage (GTDB taxonomy): Bacteria > Pseudomonadota > Gammaproteobacteria > Pseudomonadales > Moraxellaceae > Moraxella. Next base: position 25,808 of record JBHCHC010000171.1, read on the forward strand.
TGCTAAATAATACACAAGGCATCATCAGTGCCCACCAAAACCTTAATATTACCTCAAGGCAAAATACCAATGAGTTAATCATTGACAACACAAAAGGCTCTTTGTCATCGGCTGGTAATTTAACGGCTTTATCCAAATCCATTAAACAAGCAGGTAAAATCCTAGCCAATGATAAAATGGACATCAAAACTTCTTCATTAATTCAAGATGGAGAAATTGGTGCAAATATATTAACAATTAACAATACTGGTGATTTTATCAATAATAAAGATGTTATTGCCAATCAAATAACCATCAACACCACACAAAACATAAACAACAATCAAAACATACAAGCAAGCAAATTTGCCACAATTAAGGCTAGTGCCATCAGCAACGCCAGTAACGCCAAGATACAAGCTAACAACATCAATCTTGATGCTAACGTGGTAACCAATGACGGCTCTATTGAAGCAAATCAAGCTTTAAATATCAAAACACAAACGCTTGGCAATAAAGGTAATATTGTTGCTGATTCAAACTTGGGTCTAGTAAATATTAATGCCACAAAAGACATCATTAACACAGGATTGGTTAATGCCAATCAAACAGTACTACGCACTAACACGCTAAAAAATACTGAAAAAATCTATGGTGGCACTGTTGCCATAGAAGCCACAACACTCATCAATGGCAAAGATAAAACCGCTTTATTAAGTGATGTTGACGGTGGCAACAACAATGCAGGTGTTATTGCCTCTCGTGCTAACATGAATTTGGCTGGCTCAAACATCACCAATGAAGAGTCTGCCCTTATTTATGCTGGTGGTGATTTGGCGGTAGGTAAAACACTAGACAACGGTCACCATGCACAAGGCAAAGCTGCTTCGCTTACTAATGCCTCAGCAACCATCAATGTGATGGGTGATGCCAAAGTGGGTGCTGTCGCCATAGCAAATGAAAACAAACATCTAACCTTAGGTACGCAAACCACTGAAGATCCAAAAGAGACCTTGCTATTTAGCAAGCGTGAGGATGGGAAAGAATATGATTCTAGTGTGATGAAGCTATGGATTAGTTATGATAAGGACAATCCTGACCGTAGCCACTGGGTGTATCACGACAATGTGCGAGATTTTAGTGTATTTCCAGACCGAACCAAAGACTTCTATACAAATTGGGGGGTATTGTTCCCTGATGGTGATGCCCCCACCAGCCATTTTCGCAAACAGTTTAAAACAACCCACCACAAAACAGTTGTATTACAATCTGATCCAGCCAAAATCTTGGTGGGTGGCGTCTTAAACTTCTCAGATTCTCTCACCAATCATGACAGTACCGTTATTGTGGGCGGGGACATCATCAGCGATAATGGTAATGAAGTTCAAAACATCAGCACCAAAGGCACTCACAAGGAAGAAAGAGTGGGCTGGCAAGCAAACTATTACATTGTGAGAGATAATAATGGACACAAATCTAGTCGCTGGGAGTCTAGAACCAGTCATCAGGAATACAAGGGGGAAGTTGAACGCTCCTTGGATTTGGATACCACTGTACTGCTCAAAAACACAAACGCTACCCAAGCACAAACAGTACCACAAAACACACTGGACACTCCTTTAAGCCAGCTTCCCTCTCAAAATGGTATTGCTGGTGCAACCATCAATGTTGATACGCCCAACGCAATCAACACAAATATTGATAGCAAAACAACAACTCACATCGGCAGCCCTGTATTCGTTATCCCCAATAATAGCCTATACAAAATAACACCTGATACTCAGGCAAATTACTTGGTTGAGACCGACCCTGCTTTTACCAATCATAAAAACTGGTTATCGTCGGATTATATGCTGAGCAAACTTAGCATCAATCCAGACATCAAGCACAAACGTTTGGGTGATGGTTTTTATGAGCAGCGTTTGGTTCAAGACCAAATTGCCCACCTAACAGGACATCGCTTCTTGGGCAATTATCAAGATGATGAGTCTCAGTTTAAAGCCTTGATGGATGCTGGTATCACCTTTGCCCAAAAAGCAGGTATTGGACTTGGCACTACCTTAAGTGAAGCTCAAATTGCAAGCTTAACCAGCGATGTCATCCTATTGACCCGCCAAACCATGACAATGCCCGATGGGTCAAACCAAGAAGTGCTTGTGCCCAAAGTTTACCTAGCACCAAACAGCAATGCTCAATTAAGAGCCAATGGTGCCTTAATTGCCGCAGGTGGTAATATTGATTTGGCACTTACAGGTGATGTTGATAATTTATCTGGAACCATTGCCAGCAAAAAAGTCTTAAAGATTGATGCTGATAACATCAGCAACCTAGCAGGCAATCTAAAAAGCACTCAAATTGCATTAAATGCCCAAAAGAACATTAAAAATATTGGCGGCACTTTGCAAGCTGACACCTTAATGTCCTTAAAAGCTGGTGAAGATATTGAAGTTGCCAGTACCATCAGTAGCAATGGAGCTGGTACGCAGGTTGTGCTAGACAGAGTGGCAGGTTTGTATGTAGACGATAAAGCCAAAGCATATCTAACACTACAAGCAGGCAAAAACATCAATCTTGTCTCAGCCAACCTTAAAAATTCAAGTGATGATGGATTAACAGCTCTTAGTGCAGGTCAAGACATCAGCATGGACGTTGTACATACAAAGCGTTCAGATCGTATGTACATCAACGAAGATAATAAGCGTGAAGTGGTTGTTACAGATGCCATACATAATGACATCAGCAGCAAATCTGACATCATCATTGATGCCAAAAAAGACATTAAGGCAACTGGATTTAATATTGTCAGTGATGACGCTGTTGCCATGCAAGCTGGCGAAGACATTCGTTTATCAAACAGCACCAGCACAGAGTTTATTGCTGATAATCACAGCTACACCACAGGTGGCTTCTTGTCCAAAGGGTCTGTTAGGGATCATCTAACCATAGACAGTAAGAGTGTTAATAGCAGTCAATTAGAAGGTTCCTCTATTGAGTTACGCTCTGGCGATGATACCACCTTAGCTTCCACAACAGCCATTGCTGATAAGCAAATCAGAATTAATGCGGGCGGCAAGGTTAATGTTGGTGCCTCACAAAACCAAGTCACCACCTCACACATGCGTGATGAGAAAAAATCAGGCATCTTCTCAACAGCAGATGCCAGCTTTACCATTGGTAAAAAACGAGACACCAATACCACAAAAACCACCAGCACAAGTCACACCGCCAGTCAGTTAGGTGTGTTAGATGGCAACATTCTTATTAATGCGTCTGAATATAACCAATTAGGTAGCCATTTGGTGGCACACAAAGGGGAATATACAAACAACAGTTTGGTTACTGACCGTGGCAATATTGCCATCAGTGCCAAAAACATCAATATCTCCAACACCTCTGCACAAACAGAGATGGTTGGCGAGACACGCTCCAAACAAAGCGGTGTTACAGTATCTTTCTCTAACAGTCTTATTGACAGTGCCAAGAGCATCCAAAAAACCGCCAAAGCAGGCAGAGAGGTGCAATCTGACCGCATGAAGGCAATGGCGGCATTAACAGTTGCGTCCAAAGCTTATGGGCTGGGTGAAGACATCGGTAAAATGATGCAAGGCGGCATTTCCCCACAAAACTTAGGCACCAGCCGTGTGCAGGCTACTGTTGGCTCTCAAAGCTCTAAGTCATCCAGTTATAGTCTGACAGGAGAAAACGAAGCATCCACCATCAAAGCTGCGGGCAATCTGTATCTTATCGCCACAGGTGATGATGCCACCGCAGTCAATGATGGTGATATCACCATCACAGGGTCAAATATTGATGTTACCAAAAACCTATATCAATCTGCTGGTAATGTCACTTATCAAGCAGCCACAGGCACCAGCATCCAAAAAGAAGAAAGCTCTTCTAAGGGCTGGGGTGCGGGTGTGTATGCTCAAATCAGTGGCGGTGATGCCAGTTATGGTGTTACCGTCAATGCCAACAAAGCAAAAGGCAATGGCATCACCACACAGACCACCCATGCCAACACTACCGTCAATGTTGGCGGAGCAACTGTCAATGATATCGCCAATGACTTCACCTTAGACGGTGCCAACCTAAACACCA